>CANRJP010000026.1 GCA_947630975.1 uncultured Clostridia bacterium | reverse complement strand
AAACTCTACTCAGAGGTCAAAATTGACGACGATACCGTCATTACCGCTCAGCAGATCAAAGAACTTCAAAAGCGCAACGCTCAGTTAGAGGAGGAAAATCTCATATTAAAAAAAGCCATTGCAATATTCACTCCACACTCAGACAAAGATTGACCGCCGTAAAAGCGCTTTCCGCTCAACACCGTATCTCTACCCTCTGCCGAGTACTGCGAGTCAACAGAAGCACTTACTACAAATGGCTTCGACATTCTCCTTCTCAAAGAGAGACAGAGAACAAAACCATTCGTTCTTGTATCCTTGACCTCTATGCCAAAACCGACAAGCGCTTGGGCGTTCATAAAATCACGACTTGTCTTAAGCGTGACTATTGCATAAACATCAGCTGCGGCAGAGTGTACCGCCTGATGAAAACCATGAATTTACCTAAAATGAGCACGGTTAAACCTCCGAAGCAGTCTACCACTAAAACAGAGGATTGCCATGGCTCTAATATCCTTGCACAAAATTTTGATCAGCCTGCTCCTAATATGGTTTGGGTATGCGACTTTACATATATCCGTGCGGCCGGCAGATTTTACTACCTTTGTGCGATTCTTGACCTTTTTTCAAGAAAGGTAATTGCCTTTAAAGTTTCCAACAAGATTGATACCGATTTGGCAATTGAAACTTTATCCGACGCCATCGCTGCCAGAGGCGGCTGTTCCGGTCTTATTTTTCACTCGGACAGAGGCTCACAGTTTACCTCCCGCAAATTTAGGCAGTTCCTTGACGAGCATAATATTATCCAGTCATTCTCGGCCAAGGCGCATCCTTATGACAATGCCGTTATGGAGTGTTTCTTCAAATATCTGAAAAAAGAAGAAACTGACAGACGCTCGTATCATTCCCTTCACGAACTCCAGCTAGGCCTGTTCACTTATATACATGGCTTTTACAACTCTGTTAGGCCTCATTCTCACAATGGCGGTTTGTCGCCTAATCAAATGGAGGCGGCTTTTATGAATATTTAGCTTCTAATTTTTCTCATTTTTTTGTCCACTTTATTGACTTTGATCCATTTTACAATAAGCTTGAACTACTCTATTGTATCATATTTTTGGGTGAGATCTTATTTTTTGTATAACTTTCGTCGCGTACCCGCATAGCGGGTGGTTTCCTGTTGCAGTGAGCGTTCCGCTTCGCCGCTCTGCCCAAAGGCGCCAATGAGTCCCGTTCCGGTTTGAAAAAACGGAACGGACGATATGGAGCTTGCGTCGACGACATTACCGCCCGGTCCTGCGTCCGATCAGGCTCATGACCGCGAACACCGCCAGATTTATCACCACAACTCCCGCGCCTACGGGAGTCTCAAAGGCGTAACTGGCGAACATCCCTCCGGCGAAGCACACAAGACTTATCACCGCGGAGCATATTATCACTCTGCGGAAGTTATTGCATATCCGCATGGAGGACAGGGCGGGGAAAATTATCAGGCTTGAAATGAGCAGCGCACCCATTATCCGCATACCGATAACTATCGTAACCGCCGTCAAGAGGGCAATGACCGTGTTGTACAGTCCGGCCCGGACGCCCGTGGCACGGGAAAAGCTCTCGTCAAAGGTGACGGCGAAAATCTTATTGTAAAAAAACACGAACACAACAAGCACAAGAATACTGAGCGCCACGCTCAACCAAACGTCCCCCTTCGTCATGGCGAGGACGCTGCCGAACATATAATTGCAAACGTCGGTGTTCATTCCCGTAGTCAGGCTCGTGACTATAATTCCCACGGCCAGCGCCGAGGAGGACACGACCGCTATGGCTGCATCGCCCTTAAGGCGGCTGTTTTCGCTCAGTCTCAGGAGGAAAAAGGCCGCCGCCAGCACCACCGGCACCGACACCGCCAGAGGTGCGAGGTTAAGGGCCGCCGCCACGCTCATGGCGCCGAAGGACACATGGGACAGGCCGTCGCCTATCATGGAATAACGCTTCAGCACAAGGCTCACGCCCAGCAGAGCGGCGCAAAGGCTCACCAGCGCTCCAACTACAAAAGCCCTTGTAATGAAGCCGTAAGAAAACATATGAGCAATCACAGAGCCTCACCTCCCATAAAGCTTTCGCCGATTTTTGTCTTGACATAATCGGCGGTCTTGCCGTAAAACATAACCTCGCTGCCGCCAAGATGCAGAACCGAGGTAGAGAATCTCAGCGCACCGGAAATGTCATGGCTCACCATCACCACCGTAATGCCCTCCCTGCGGTTCAAATCGGCAATCAGCCGGTAAAACTCGCCGGTGGCGATAGGGTCGAGGGCGGTGGTGGGTTCGTCCAGCAAAATGAGCCGGTCGGCTCCGCACAGCGAACGGGCCAGAAGCACCCGCTGCTGCTGGCCGCCGGAAAGGCTGCGGTAGCTCTCTTTTTTTATGTCAAAAATATTCAGCCTTCTCATGGCCGCGTCGGCCTTTTGTTTTTCCACCCGGCCGTAAAAGGGCCGAAGTCCCATCGAGCCCTGACAGCCCGAAAGCACCACCTCGCCCACGGAAGCGGGAAAATCGCGCTGCACCTGGGTCTTTTGCGGCATATAGCCTATGTCGCGGCGGGAAAAGCCCTTTTCAAAGTGTATGTGGCCGCTGGCGGTGGACTTTAGTCCGAGGATAGCCTTTATCAGGGAGCTTTTGCCGCTGCCGTTCTCACCGAAAACGCAGAGAAAATCTCCCTCGTTCACATCAAAGTTCAGGCCGCTCACCACGGTTTTTCCGTCGTAGCCTATGCTCAGGCCGCGAACCTCTATAAGCCTCATTTCAGCGCCTCCCTTAAATTTTCAACATTTTCCCCCATCAAGCTCAGGTAGGTCTCTCCCCTGTCCCACTCCTCCTGTGACAGGTTATGGCAGGAGTGTAGCAGCAGCGGCTCGGCCCCCGTCTCGTCGGCGATAAGCCTCGCCACGGAGTTATTGGACAGCTCCTCGTAAAACACCGCTCCCGTTTTTTCGTCACGCATTTCGTCTATCATATCGCATATGCGCCTGACCGAAGGTTCCGTATCGGATGAACAGGAGTCGTAAGCGGCCTCCCAGTCAAGGCCGTACTCGCGGACAAAATAGTACATACTGAACCGTCCGCCGTGATATATTTTTTTCACGCCGCTGTTTTCGGTTATTTTCCTGAATTCGGCGTCCAGCGCCCGCAGTCCGTTTTTCAGCTTTTCGGCGTTGGCGCGGTAAATATCGGCCCCGTCGGGATCGGACGACACCATGGCGGAAAGAATGCCGTCCACTATCTTGATGCAATTCACCGGACTTGTCCAGATGTGGGGGTCGAACTCGTGGCCGTGCTCCTCTTTGCCGTGGGCGTGTTCGCCCTCCGCCTCTTCCTCGGACGCAAGCTCTATGTTATCGCTGGCGTCCACCACGGCAGGCACGCTGTCAAGGCCCTCAAGAAGTCCGGGAACCCAAGGCTCCATATATTTCCCCGTCCAGATAAATATGTCGCAGCCGTCAATGTCCAAAACGTCGCCGGTAGACGGCTCGTAGCTGTGGCTTTCCTTGCCGGGAGTCAGGAGAAGCTCCACATCGGCCCTGCCGCCGCCGATAGCACGGGCAAAATCGTACGTGGGAAAAAGGGTGGCTACAATTTTCAGCCTTCCGCTGTCAACCTCCGTTTTTTCTCCGCATCCCGCCAAAATCAGCAGCGCCGTCAGCAGGCAGAATATTCTTTTCATTTTCCTTCCTCCCTGCACTTTCGGCACAGGCCGTACATCACGGTACGCCGGTTGTCAACCTCAAAACCGTGGTGTTCCAGAATGTGGGGCGCAAGCCCGCTCAGAAAGTCGCAGTCCACATGGATAAGAGCACCGCAGTTAAGGCATTTAAGGTGAAAATGCTCCCGGCAGTCTCCGCCGCCTCCCACATACTGATAGCAGGCGCCGCCGTCCAGACTGTACTTGCGCACCAGCCCCGCCTCTACCATCTTATCCAGTTGGCGGTAGACCGTGGCTATACCCACCGTCCCGGACTCCCGCAGGTGAGCGGCAATATCGCCGGCGCTGACATGGTGGCTGTCGGAGCTTTTAAGATATTCAAGAATCAATTCACGCTGTTTCGTTTTATAATCGGCCATATTTTCCACCACACAAATTGAAAATGATTATCATTTTTAATTTATTTTAGCATAAAAAATTAAAAATGTCAAGCCCTGATTTTATATGATCCGTCCGCAAATTTCGGCAGCAGCAAAAAACAACCGGCCCTATTTATTATCAAAACAATTTTATAATTTTATTGCGAAATAACTATTGAAAAAAAAAGGCCGTTATGCTATACTTATATATGACGTGCGACCGCTTCGCCGCATATCCGAAGCGGCCATTAAAGCAATACGGAGTAAACAAAGGAGACTGATATAAAATGAAATTAGGCATAGTGGGGCTGCCCAACGTGGGTAAAAGCACGCTGTTCAACGCCATAACTCAGGCCGGAGCCGAGAGTGCCAACTACCCATTCTGTACCATTGAGCCGAACGTGGGCATTGTGGCCGTCCCGGACGAACGGCTGGACGTGCTGGCAAAAATGTACGACCCCGAAAAGGTCACCCCCGCGATAGTGGAGTTCGTTGACATCGCGGGCCTTGTGAAGGGCGCCAGCCGAGGCGAAGGACTCGGCAACAAATTTCTGTCTCACATACGGGAGGTGGACGCAATCGTCCATGTGGTGCGCTGCTTCGACGACAGCAATATAATTCATGTGGACGGCAGCGTCGACCCCAAACGCGACATAGAGACCATCGATCTCGAGCTGATCTTCGCCGACCTTGAAAGCGTTGAAAAACGCATTGAACGGGTTGGAAAGGCCATGAAATCCGGCGACAAAAAATACGCCGCCGAAAGGGATCTGTGGCAGCGCTTCAAAGATGCGCTGGAAGCCGGTAAAAGCGCCCGCACCGTGCCCATAACCGAAGATGAGGCGGCAATAGTGAAGGAGCTCTCCCTCCTGACAATGAAACCCGTGCTCTACGCCGCCAATGTCGGCGAAAACGATTTTACCGACGGAATTGAAAACAACCCCTACGTCAAGACCGTAGAGGAAATAGCCGCCGCCGAGGGTTCCGAGGTTTTGCCCATATCCGCCCGTATCGAGGAGGAGATAAGCGGACTCGAGCCGGACGAAAAGAAAATGTTTCTTGAGGAAATGGGGCTCAGCGAGTCCGGACTGGACCGTCTTGTGAAAAAGAGCTACAAGCTGCTGGGGCTCATCAGCTATCTGACCGCCGGTACTCCCGAGGTCAGGGCTTGGACCATAACCAACGGCACCAAGGCTCCCCAGGCCGCGGGCAAGATACACACCGACTTTGAGCGGGGCTTTATCCGCGCCGAGGTGGTGGCCTACGACGACCTCATCGCCTGCGGCTCCATGACAGCAGCAAAAGAAAAGGGCCTTGTCCGCAGCGAGGGCAAGGAATACGTTATGAAGGACGGCGACATCGTTCTCTTCCGGTTCAACGTTTAAAAGTCTTTTAAAAATTCACAAAATGTTCACAACTTTTTTGAACATTTGTTTGCATTTTTTGAAAAACTGTGTTATAATGAACATAAAGGTTATCCCAAGGGAGTTGATCGTTCATGGCTAACACGGGCAAGCAGCAGGAAATTCTTACTTATATTGAACAATATTCCAAAGAAAAGGGTTATCCTCCTACTGTCCGTGAGATCGGCAAGGCGGTGGGTCTTTGTTCCACCTCGACCGTACACGGCTACTTAAAAAGGTTGGAAAGAGACGGCAAACTGGAAAAGGCGGACGGCGGCTCAAGGACGTTGAGGCTTAAAAACAGTATGTCAGTAAGCTTGCCGTCAATGGACAGGGAATTTCTCGAGGTTCCGATAATCGGCCGTGTCGCGGCGGGACAGCCTATTCTGGCGGAGGAAAACTACGAGGGCACCTTCCCCCTGCCCATGGACTTTGCACAAAACGCCGACTTGTTCATGCTCAAGGTTCAGGGCGAAAGCATGATAAACGCGGGAATATTCGACGGCGACTATGTTATCGTCCGCCAACAGCCCATAGCCCGCAACGGGGACATAGTGGTGGCCTTAGTGGAGGACAGCGCTACGGTAAAGACCTTTTACAAAGAAAACGGACATTTTCGGCTTCAGCCCGAAAACAGCGAGATGGAGCCGATAATCGTCAACAGCGTCAGTATCCTCGGCCTTGTAGTGGGCGTATTCAGGAGTCTCTTATAAAGGGCTGAAAAAAATGGCGCGGGCCGTTCAAGGGCTGGAAGAGTTAATTTAAGGCAAATTTATATGTTGTTAAACTTGACAATAAAGTCAAAACTATGAATTGATGTGGAAAAACCGCCTTTTTTCGAGAAAAAGACGGTTTTTCTTTTTATTTATGCCCTTGAACTACGAACGAAAATCACCCTCGGCGGCGTCGGGGCAAAGCCCGTCTATGCTCCGACACTTTTTTACAAAAATGCCGTCGCACGATGGCTTGCCCCTCCTTCTTCGCAAAAGGTCACGCGGCGCTTCGGCTATTCGGGCGGGTAAGCCGCCCTCATTACGCCTACGCTTGCTATCAACCTTTTGCGAGTTTTACGCCATCACTCCCCACAAACAACAAAGTTGTTTGTGGGGAAAAGGAGGAGCAGCCGAACGAGCCAAACGGTGACTTTTTTGCGAAGCATAAAAAGTCACCGCAAGCGAAGGGAGGCTTGCGACGACGCCGTTCTGCACGATTTTTTTGGTCGGCCCCCGTGCCTCCAGGTTACACTGTGAGTTTTTTACAGCCCCTTTGCGATATGAGGTCAGTTTCGACGAGATGGCGCGAAAAAGGCCGTCGCAAATGTCTGATTTTAGTTGGGGATTAGTATTATCTGTTGACATAGGTCTCCGGCACGCTCCCTACGATCAGGGTGTGGCCGATGGGGATGCTGGCGTCAACGCTTTCGATACGGTTCTTAAGCGGGAGCATAACCTCTATGTCCACCGATATGTCGAGAAATATCGTGTGCAGCGTCTGATTTATCCCTTGAGTTTCAAACTCGTGGCGTACTTGGACGTTTACGATGTTGAGCGGAAAGAAATGAACTTTTATCCATGGCCCCGCTCCGGCAAAAACGTCCGTCCCCAGCAATACGTTCAGCGGGATGGAGGTCTCCATAAGCTTTTCCTCCAGCTCGCTGCCTATCTCGTCGTCCATGCGGGCTATCATAACGTCTATGCGGGCCGTGTCCGCCGTCACCGAGGTTATGTCTCCGGCTCCGTTAAAGCGTATATCCACAAGTTCGCCGTAGGTGAGGTCGTTGGTGTCCATATAGCTTATTATGGCCTCGTCGATCTCGGCGCTGGCCTTTGTGCGGGCGGCGCTGGCGATTATGCCGCTCATCCTCGGCACCGCCCGGGCGAAGATCACACCGGCCCCAAGCGTCAGTCCGCATATCAGAAAAAGCGGCGCAAGCAGGAGCTTTTTCCAAAGCCGCGCCGGTTTTTTTACCGTCTCGAAGCTCTCCGCCATAAACAGCCGCATTCTCGGCACCCCCTCTTGTTATTATTTTATTCGTCTGTATTTTTTTGGTGAATTTTTTATTAACTTGCCTCAAAGCTATTGCAAAATCCGGCTCCATGTGTTAATATATTATGAGAGAGGATTGATTACATGAAGGAAAAAAATAAAGAAAAATCACAGCAGCATATAACCTCCATCGGCGGCAGCGCCATTATGGAGGGCGTTATGATGCGCGGCCCCAAGGAGATAGCCTCGGCGGTGCGCAAACCCGACGGGGAAATCGTGGTGGATAAAAGACCCATCAGCAGCCTTGTCACGAAGTACCATGTTGACAAAATTCCCATTATACGCGGGGTTTTTGCGTTCTTTGATTCACTGATATGCAGTATGCGGGCCTTGATGTGGAGCGCGGAGTTCTTCGACATTGAGGAGGACGAGCCGGAAAAACAGTCCAAGTTTGACAAGTGGCTCACAGACAAGCTGGGCGACAAGCTCAAGGACTATGTCATTTATTTCTCGGTGATAGTTTCTCTCATTTTCTCCATCGGTCTGTTCTTTATCCTGCCCAATCTTGTGACCGGGCTGGTGAGGAAGCTCACCGATCAGAAGGTGCTACTGACTCTTATCGAGGGGCTTATCCGCATCGCCATCTTCCTCGGCTATATTATTCTTGTATCACGCATGGAGGAGATAAAGCGGGTGTTCCAGTATCACGGAGCCGAGCATAAGACCATATTCTGCTACGAGGCCGGTCTGCCTTTGACGGTGGAAAACGCCCGCGGAATGAAGCGGCTCCACCCGCGCTGCGGCACCAGCTTTCTTGTGTTCGTAATGATAATCAGCATAATTGTATTCTCCTTTGTGTCCTGGGACAATACGTTCATGCGCATTTTTCTGCGACTGCTTCTGCTGCCGGTAGTGGCGGGGCTGTCCTATGAGATAATACGCTGGGCTGGACGGAGCCAAAACAAAATAGTCTGCCTTATCTCCAAGCCGGGGATGTGGCTCCAGATGATAACCACACGGGAACCCGACGATTCCCAGCTCGAAGTGGCCATAGCCTCCATGTCGGCGGTGCTCACCGGCAATCCCGAGGACGACAAATGGTGACGGACAGAGTACTGCGCCGGGCGGCGGAGCGCCTGACAAATTCAGAAACACCCCTGCTCGACGCAAGGGTGCTTCTTTCCTATGCGGCGGGAACCGACAGCCGGACGATGTTCTGGGAATTGACGGATGATGAGCTGAACCGTTTTGAGGAGCTTGTGGCCCGCCGGGCCGCCGGGGAGCCGGTAGCCTATATAACGGGCGAAAAGGAATTTATGGGCAAAAGGTTCCTGCTGAACCGGGACTGCCTCATACCGAGACCCGACACCGAAACTGTGGTCGAAGATCTTATCGAAACAAATATGCTGCCCGAACCGAAGATACTTGACCTCTGCTGCGGCAGCGGCTGCATCGGCCTCAGCCTCGCCATATTCATTAAGGGCGCGAGAGTAAGCCTCTGTGACGTTTCGGAGGGCGCTTTGGACATGACCCGGAAAAACGCCGAGCTCCACGGCCTTGAAAAGCAGGCGGAAATTTTTCGGCTGGACGTGATTAGGGAGCCGTTCCCGAGCGGCTTTGATATAATAGTTTCAAATCCGCCCTACATTCCCACGGCGGTGGCCGATGGGCTTGAAGTGACAAAGACCGAGCCACGGCCGGCATTGGACGGGGGAAAGGACGGGCTGGATTTTTACCGTGCCATAACGCCGAAGGCCTTTGCCGCTTTGAACTCCGGCGGAGTTCTGGCTTTTGAGACAGGATACGATCAGGGGAAGGCCGTAAGCACTATCCTAAGGGACAGCGGTTTCATAAATGTGACGGTAAAAAAGGACTACGGCGGCAACGACCGCCTTGTTCGAGGTGAAAAAGCATGATCACCAGCTTTGACTTCGCGGTGTTGGACGCTTTGCAATCCGTGCGCGGCGGTTTTCTCGACTGGATAATGATAATAATAACTTACATGGGCAGCACAGGCCTTGTGTGGATTGTGCCGGGCCTGGCGCTGATGTGCCGCAGGAGTACCCGCCGTCAGGGCGCGGTGATTTTGGCGGCCATGGCTCTGGGACATCTGCTGGGCACCCTGGTTTTGAAAAACATCGTCATGCGGCCGCGTCCCTTTTCCTATCCCCGGGGGCTGCTTTCGCCCGAAACATTGGCGATACCCCTTCCCATGGGGCGGTGGTCTTTTCCGTCGGGACACGCCATAACCTCATTTGCCGCCGCCACGGGAATATTTTTTGCCAACAGGAAGTGCGGTACAGCGGCGCTGGCGCTGGCGGCTCTTATCGGATTCAGCCGTCTGTATCTTTATGTCCATTTCCCCACGGACGTGCTTGTCGGAGCGGTTCTCGGTGTTCTTTGCGGAATTGCCGCCCAGAGATTGAGCCTGCGGATTGCCGAAAAACTGTCGGCGGTTAATAATAAATGATAAATAAGGGGCCTCACGAACGTTTGCGGTGTTCGTGGGGCCTCGGCACATTATCAGGGTTTAGTATCAGATTTCAAAATCCAGCGGATCCAGCACCGAGGTGTCAAACGTCCGTTTTCTTTTATCTCTGACGGCGAAGGGTTCAAATTTATATCGGCGGCATATCTCACCGGGTCTGACTTCCTTTTTTCCGCGGCAGCGGTAAATGCCTTCCGTTTCTGTCACGTATTTGCAAAAACGGCAGCAGCCGTTTTCAGGCGGCTCTTTCTTTTTTTGGGACATATTATCTCCTCCCATTTTAATTATATTACCTGAATTAATTTATATTCTACTACATTTTTCGGAACAATGCAACACTATTTTACAAAAAAATTCATAATATGTTACGGGGAGATAATTCCCAAACTAAAAAGGAGAACAAGTATGAAAGACATTATGGATTTTCTTGGTTCGACGTGCTGCGACGACAACCAAAGCGGCAGCATCGGCCCATCCGAACCGGATTATGGCAGCTGCACCTGCCTTAATAAACTGCCGTTAGCCTACTCCTACACTCCCATGCAGGAGCTGGACACACTTTACGACTATACCAAAGCCCTTGAAAGCGGCACGGTATTTCCCGAACTGGATCTGCCCGCCGGCGTATATGGCAATAATTTCTGCAAAAAGGGGGACTTGTGATGGAAACGGCTGATCGCAATGAAATGCTGAAAAAAGTACAGTCCGCCGAGTTTGTGGCTTACGACCTGATGCTTTATTTGGACACACACCCCAACTGCCAGACAGCCCTCACGAAGTTTAAAGAGGCCGTTGAAAAAGCAACCAAGTATCGCAAGGAATTTGAAGCCGTTTACGGCCCATTGACCGCGTGTGCCAGCTCCTCCGCCGCCCCTTGGCAGTGGATACAGGATCCCTGGCCTTGGAACAGGAAGTAAGGAGGAACTGTTATGTGGATGTATGAAAAGAAGCTTGAATACCCAATTAAGATAAAAAATCCCGACCCCAGGATGGCAAAAGTGATTTTGAGCCAGTACGGCGGTCCAAACGGTGAAATGAGCGCCAGTCTGCGTTACCTGTCCCAGCGTTTCGCCATGCCGGACGAGATCACCAAGAGCGTACTAAACGATATAGGTACCGAAGAACTCGCTCATCTTGAAATGGTCGGCACCATAGTACACCAGCTCACCCGCAATCTTTCCGAAGATGAAATAAAAGCCGGAGGCTTTGCGGACTACTATGTTGATTACGGCACGGCGATTTTCCCCGCCAATGCCGCCGGCGTGCCCTGGAACGCATCGTATATCAATTCCATGTCCGATGTTATCGCCAATCTGACGGAGAACTTGGCGGCGGAACAGAAGGCTCGAACCGTGTATGACAATATACTCAAACTCGCCGACGACCCGGACGTCATTGACGTAATAAAATTCCTTAGAGAAAGAGAAGTTGTGCATTTCCAGAGATTCGGTGAAGCACTACGCCATGTCACGGACTTAAAGGATTGCAAGAAGTACTATTGATACTTTAGCACAGAAACCAACCGGAGCGGCCCAAAAACCGCTCCGGTTTTACAGTTTGACGCTATGCCGATATTGAAGAACCGGAAATAATTAATAAAGTGTCAAATTTTTTCAAAAAAAGGGTTGCAATATGGATAGAAACTGTGTTATAATGTGAACACCACATGCTTTATACCGTTTCATGTACCTTGTAAAAAGCATATTTTTCATTTTTTATCATACACTATGAGTGCGTTTTTTCTCACGGAAAAAACGCACGCTTCGGTGTCATTCTTAGTGTGCGGTAAATTGTGTAATATGCGTACATGATAATGGAATGAAGTGTGTGGTAACATTTGAACCGGGCTGCGTTTTTCGGTGCGTGGCTTCGGTCACGCACTTTTTATATATCATACTAAAGGAGGACAAACACATGAACAAACTAAAAAGACTGCTGGCTCTGCTGGTGTGTATGGCAATGACGGTGGCCATTATACCCGGATTGACGGTTAACGCGGAGGAAGCGGTCGAACCCGGTGAGCCCATCGAAACTGTTACAGTAAACGACCATGGCTGTGACTACATATATGATTTGTATGAAGATCACGCCGTTTTGACAGGATACAACGGCAAACCGTATTCTCTTGTTGAGATTAAAGACACAATAAAAGGCCGTCCCGTTACCGTTATAGACGAGGCAGTCTTTCAGGGTTGTGAGGATATAACACACGTTGTTATACCGGCCACAATAACCGAAATATGCTATGGCGCGTTCTATGGGAGCAGTCTTATTCAAGTTGAATTTGAAACCGGCCCCTCTCCGGAAAACAGGGAACTCATTATCAGACGAAACGCTTTTAGAGAAACTCCCCTTAGATCCGTGAGTCTTCCCGAAGGTCTGCGTTGTCTGGAGGACGATGCGTTTCGTAGCTGTGAATCACTTTCAGAAATCCATCTGCCGGACACGCTTTACCGCATAGGCATTAATGCTTTCGACAATACAAGATTGATGACGAACTGGGAGGAACGAGTTGCTGAGACAGAAACGACATATCCCAAGCCCAGTGAGCTTTATATTGACAATCACCTGATAACGTCAAACAATGTTTATCAGGATCATACTGTCAGAAAAGATGACCCTGATGATAACTTTGAACCCGCAGGGGAATGCCGTATCAAAGCAGGCACGGTTTCCATTGCGGACGGAGCTTTCCAAAACTGTCTAAACCTTACGGGCGTAATTTTTGATGGCAGGGCTCTTCGCTCAATAGGCAAAGACGCCTTTAGCTGGACATCTCTCAAAAATATACTTGTGCCCGAATCCGTAAAATTCATTGGCAATGGCGCTTTTCAATGCTCGAGTCTCGTGTATGCCTGTATTCCGGACAGTGTCAAAGTCGTTGAGCCCGACAATTTGTTCAACCGGTGTGACTCTCTCTCGTACGTAAAATTGCCGTCCGGCCTTAAAGAGCTGGGTATGTATATGTTCCGGGACGATATTTCTTTACGTGAAATTTCTATTCCGGAGAACGTCGAGACAATCGGCCAAAATGCGTTCATAGGCTGTGAGGGCCTTACCGATATAATTATTCCTCCCAGTGTAAAAACGATTGAAAAGGGAGCATTTACAGGCACCTCTCTTTACAGTCTTATAATTCCCGATACGGTAAAAAATCTTCCCACAGTATATGCGGTGTGGGGTTTTGATGCCATGTACGACACTCACAGCTTACACTATGTCTGTATGCCGGAAGATCCCGATTATGTAGGAAAAGAATTCCTTTCACATTTCGACCAGCTCCGAACCGTTGAACTGGGACGTAATTTTGGTGAAAATCCCTTTGGAAGCGATGACGATCCGCGCTACAGCTGCACATTGGTCGAAAAAGTATCAATACCGTCAGGCGTAGAGGCTATTCCCGACATATTTGTTCCGTGCAAAGACACCCTCCGTACCATATACTTTGGCGGCAGTATGGAAGAATGGGACAGCGTGATATTTGACGGCTTTAAAGAGGAGTATCCGAACGTAAAAGTAATACCCAACAAAGGCAGACTGCTGTCCGAATGTATGGACGAGATTAACGAAAACATCGTTATCAACGGCAAAGGAATTGCCTGCGGGTGGTTCCTTGTACAGGACAGCAATCACGCTATTGCCGCCAATAAGGAAATTACATATACGGTGGACGGCGTAAAAGAACGGGGAACAACCAGTAGCCGCGGCTTGCTCTGCGTTCCTGTTATTGGTGTTACCGCCGATAAGGATGTGACGGTCAACATAGAGGGAAAGGCCGAAGACGGTACTGTGTTGGAGCCGCAAAATAAAATAATGCACATTAAAGTCAAGGACACCGAATATTCCTCCTCAATCGAAATGGGCGCAAATGTTGGAGGCACAATCGGCATAGGTGCCAATATCGGTGGAAGCATCGGCGTCGCCAAATTAAAGGGCAGCATAGCTTCTCTTGACGCCGGAGCCAACTATAGCGGTACATTGAGTTTTACCCATAACCACGCCAACAACAAGGATGGAATTTCTATTACGGCAAAGAAAAAAATTGATACCAGTGTAGCGACCAAATTTGGGCTTTTTGGTTCCGCGGGTATTTTGGGGGCTACTGTGGAAGGCAGCCTTGCGGATATTCACAGCGGCGCCGGTCTTGGAAATGTTGTGGGAGTAACATACACAGACGATGATTTTCATCTAAGCAATCCTGACGCCAAAAAAAATCTGGCCGGCTTTTTCTTGGCGTCAATTCTCGATGAAAACCAAACCATTTCCAAGATTATATATGACGCGCTTGAAGAGAAAGGTTATATACCCGAGTTGACGTACAGTTCCGAAACTGTAGCTAACTTATCGGCGGGAGCAACCATAGTCGGAATTTCAAGTATTTTAATAAATGGAGAAGACATTATTGATTCTATGGACTTCAATCTTGCGGCAGGTGATGTTGACATTGTTATGAAAAACCGGACCGAAAAATCACCGGATGGCCTTATGCAGGGATACGATTATAAAATGGACAGCAAAGGCCGTATTTTCGGATGGGAACCTGAAACAGTAGAGATAAATTCATCGAATCCAAAAGTACAGTCAGTGATAGATTCTCTTACGCATACTAAGGCAAGCTACACACAGGATGTATCTATCGAAATAAACAAGGACAATGCCGGTCTGGTCAAGAGTATTGACGTAATTCGCAATGACAGCGATGACATCATTTTTAAAGGTAAAGAGGAATATAAAGGTGATACCGCTACAGTTACGGGGGGATATAAAACCTCCGCAAACAATCAAACAACTAAAAAAATCTCTTTTAACGGTGAAGCCGCCCTTAATCTGATTGACACCTCGGAGATTTTAAGTCAAATGAGTGACGGTATATTGCCGTTTGCAAATCAGCTTGAAATGAATGACGCAAACTTCGATATATGGCGCTCGCCCGATAAAGCCGACTATACCATTGAAAATTCGTCAGAGAGCGGCGTTGGTTTTAATATTAACCTCGAGGCCGCACTTGGTATAAAGCTGGGACTTAACGTCGGCCTCGAAGGCTCTCACAGCAATAAGTACGAAAAAGAAAACGGCGTTGTATTTAACGGCGTTAGTCTTCCTCAATCATACGCCGATGTTGACAGTGTAAAACTGAATTTTATAGAGCTTAAAGATATAATCGATATGTTGATGCAAGAGGTAAAAGATGTTGTATGCAACGCTTTTAAAAACGAAACAGGAACAACAGGCAAAAATAATAAAGCAATAAGGAATGACAGATCCTCGGTATTTTCTAAAGGAGATTATCATGTAAGCCTATGTACGCCGGTTAAAAAAATGAATTCCGTCAAAATTCTCACCTTGAGCGACGAGAACGCTTCGGCGCCGTCAACGTCCACTACTGTTGGAGACGGATGCATACTCACCGTATATAATGACGACGGTTCCATTATAGATGAGGTCAACGGTGAAAGCATGAGCCTGACTCTTGAATTTACTCAAGATATGCTGGACGAGGCTGACATAAATGATGCGCAAAGCTTGAAAATCTTCCGCTGGGACGAAGAAAAAAGCGCTTATGTTTATACGGGCGGTCAACTTGATGCTGACGGTACAAGCCTTACCGCCGAAGTGACCAAGTCAGGGCAATATATTCTTGCAACTGATAACTGCCCTCCGACTATTACAAATTTCAATGTATCCAATAACAGTAAGCGTCCGGTGATAAATTTTTCCGTCAGCGATTTAAGCGGCTTGAGCGATTTTACCTTCAGCATTGATGACAAAACTTATGTCACCTATGAAAACCTTAAGGACTATTACAATTACGGTACAGGCGCCTTTGTATACCCTGTAAAGGATGAGCTGGCAGACGGTGAACACACAGTGGTCATATACGCTGCTGACAGCAACGGCAATGTACTTGACCCTCCGGCGGAATTCACTTTTGATGTGAACAGCAGCGTTCCGGTAATAAACAGCGTATCGCCTGTTCCGGATACGGTGACTTATATGTTAGATATGTCCGCGAATGTTTCAGGGGAAAAGGATACCGTTATTTTAAACGTTCTTGCCTATGATGAATATGGCGCAAAGAGCTACATTTCGATTCCTATGGATATTAATGGCGACGATTGCAATGCACAAATCATAGGAATACCAAGCTGCCGAGTCATGGAAATTTGGGTGAGCGCCTATAACGAGTATGGTAACAAGGCGGAAAGTGAGCATCAGTTTACTGTATCCGGTCCGGATGACGGTAAAGCCGAAATGATAGTTACTACCAAAAACGATAATATTATTGAGGTACATGCCGCAAACTGCGACGCAACAGACGGTGTTGTTGTAATGGCGACATATGACGGTCAGGGACAGCTTTTGCAGACGCAGACCAAACCCGCTGCTGAAATTGTTGATTTTGACAAACCCTTGACCGGTACATCGGTAAAGGTCATGTATTGGAAAGATAAAGAATCTATGGAGCCATTGGCAAGACCGGCCAAATTTATTCTGCTAAAGGACGATGCGACGAACGGGTTAAAAAGTAACGAAGCGGCAGAAGAAGTACGTCTCGAAGCAAAGGAGACGGAGGTTACACAGTAACCCGCAAAAACAAGAGGGGTAAGTACCCTTTGAAGACACATTGAAATTTTGTGAAAAAGGAAATAAAAGACTTCCAACCGGACAACACTCAAAACAGAGAAAAAACCGGAAAGGAAGTCTTTTATTATGGAAAAATATCGCCAGCACGACCGATATATTCAAGGACATGAAGGAGTTGTTCAGCGACAGAGCGACGGCGTGATCAGTCCGATTTCTGGGAGATGGGTAACTGTGAGGAAATCCACCGGCGGGCTTGACGAGCAAGCCGCGAGTGTGTTTGGTTGGATGGTTTTTACACAAAATTTTATTGGGTTGCCTTTTATTGGGTATTTGGCGTTATTTTCCATATGGATAGAGACTCTTAATTTACCTCTCATGATTTTAGGAAAGCGGCTGACCGACTCAATATTACGCGGTCTTTTTCCGCTAAAGGTCATCCTTATGATAATGTTGTTACGGAATGCTTTTTCAAGTATTTGAAAAAAGAAGAAGTTAAACGTTGCACCTATTCTTCTATCAGCGAATTGAATCTGAGCCTTTTCAAATACATAGAAAGCTTCTACAATTTTGTTCGTCCTCATTCTCATAATGACGGTTTGTCGCCCAATGAGCGTGAACGCTTATTCTTTGTTCATTAATTTTTTCTAATTTTTCTGTCCACTTTATTGACATTGATCCACTTTTCAGCCGCAAGCACTATCTCACCATTTCTTCTGGCTTCCTCTTTTACTTCGAGCAAGACGGCCAAAGTAAACTGGTCTTTTCTATAATTTTTCATGTTACATTATCTCCTCTTGTCTTTGGATTTCAGTACATAATATCTCGACTTTACAGCCTGATATAATTTTCAAAACGTATTACTCCGCCTATCACAAGTTTAGCTGGCAAACCTAACGTCTTAAAATACATCGTACTGTTGTATAGCTTAATAACATGTACAGAATAAGCCTTGATTTTCCACAATTAAATATACCACTACATAAAATTTCTTATATACCCATGTGACCTACTTGTATTTCCCTGTTTCACACAATAGAAGAGCTTATATTTTTATCACTCTTACCCCCTTAAAACCTCATTTGACAGCCCTCGCATTTGACATTATTACCGTGACAAAATAATTATTAGGTAAATATTGCTTATATTAACCCAGCTGAATTATTTTTTAAAAAGCCCGGCTGGGTCACTTTTTGACGCTAAAAAAACCAACGTTCCCCTAAAAACAACCAAAACGGGACTTTATCAATATCATTTAAGGTGACACAAATCAATTGGTGACTTTTCGCCCCTCTTCATCACTAAAGGAATATGACCAAATTACGTGGTTAGTTGTTCATTGAGAGTTCTGCCCACGCCATTACTTTGCGCTCATCCTCATTATCAAGCGTATCTTTTATGTAATCTGGCATCGTAAACTCATATCTGGTTTTGCCGCTTCCCATATCTATGACACGCTCATCAAGCCCGTACACAATGCGACCAATGCCTTCGTTGTTCAAACGTGAAGAATCATTGAATATGCCAAGATAAGTATATAACCCGGGATATTTATCAACAAATATAGCTTCGCTGTCAAATCCCATCGCTCTGTTCAGCGCTTTTCCTAAGTCCCCATTAAAATCAATTATTGTCGCACCCTTTATCTTGTTGTACAGTTCCTTGATATCCTCTATTTTTTCCCAGCTATCTGCGATTTCCCGTGTGCCAATTATGATA
Source organism: uncultured Clostridia bacterium (assembly GCA_947630975.1). Classification (GTDB taxonomy): domain Bacteria; phylum Bacillota; class Clostridia; order UMGS1883; family UMGS1883; genus JAFLUQ01. Next base: position 11,138 of record CANRJP010000026.1, on the reverse strand, counting down.
TTGCCACTTGTTTCAATTTTGTTGCCAGTCAAGGCCTCCTCGAGCATCGTGTACATATAGTTATCAACAATCAACGCCATCCATTTTGTACCAGTATTAATGTTAAATATATGCCCCCGGCACTCAAATTCGAGCTTAACAAAACCGTCCCAGTCTGAGTTTGGCCTTAATATGCGCATCAAACTGCCTAATGTCGTTTCAAAGCTGTCATTTACTTTTACGCGTTTATTGTTATACTTAGCATATACTAAACACCTTCCGGCAAGCCCCACATCATACTTGTCTGCCTCTGTAAACAGCCGATCGGCAATCGTGTTGGGGCTGATGAAGCTTTCCGGAAGCAGTATGACAGCATCCTTTCCATTTTTTCCGCAATAAATGACCGACAAGACTGTCTTAACAGTTTCGCTGATGTCCGTCAATTTAAAAGTCCCGTACTTGGTGACAATGCTGTTGCCGTCAAAGCCTGTCACTCCGGCCTCATGAGCGAGTATGTCCATCTCGTCACTGCCAAAGACATATTCGCCACTGTTCAATTCTTCAACTACAACGCTGTCGAAGAACTTTGCAGGGTCATCAATTGAAATTTTACCGTCAACATAGCCTTTGTTGGTGTAATACCGTAATATTTTAACCATCCTTTCAATATTTTGATTACGCACTATACTGATATTGAGTCAGATAATCAGTTGTCGAACGATTGACAAAGTGTAAAAATTTTCAAAAAAGGGTTGCAAATTATATGGGAATGTGTTATACTTAAAACACCACATATCGTAATTTTATATTGCCATGTACTTTGTAAACTGAATATTTTTATACAGTTACGCATACATTATGAGTGCGTTTTTTCCATACGGAAAAAACGCATGCCTCGGTGACACTCTTAATGTATGACGTGACATAAAGGTTTACGTGCATGACAATTAAGAATGCGATGTGTGGTAACATTTGAACCGGGCTGCGTTTTTCGGTGCGTGGCTTCGGTCACGCACTTTTTATATGTAACCGAAGTAGGGAGGTGTTTTTATGAAAGGTATAGTTGGTATAGTTGCAAAAAGGACATCCGCAACTTGTTTGCAGCTGCCTTACTATTAAGAGAACGTCGACTATTAAGCACAAATGTTTATATCTAGTTAAAAGGGGGTGATATAATTACGTCCGGTATCAGAATTCTTTTTAATAAGACCTGCTTTTGGCGTCGATAGAGCGATGGAACTTAAAACCTATTTTGATGAAGATTTTAGGAAAAGCATATATGTCATAGAATAAAATACAGGGGTTGATGATTCTTGAGAAAATGGCTGACAATATTATCAATCATTATAATTGGAGGGATAATTTTTGCTTTCTGGTGGCCAAAGCACATGACAGTCAAGGAATTGAGCAAAGTTTCCTACGGAAATTCGGACATGAATATCGTTTACATAAAAGAGAATGATAAATGGGTTCCATATATTGCAGTTGATAACAATTATAACGGGAATTGTCTGGTTGTAAGAAAAAATGTTCTTAAGAATTTGCCGTATTGCTCGGATGATGAAGGAACGTCGTATTATCCGGAAAGCTATATAGACAGCTTCTTGAATTCGGAGTTCCTGAATGTCTTTTCCGATATCTTTGTTAATAGCATTGTACAGTCGCAAATCGAAGTAACGTCAAAGGAAAGTCTTGGAATATGCGGTAAAAACACAGAAAAAATATGTAGAAAGGTTTTCATCCTTTCTTATACGGAAGCGGGAGGGGATCTGTCCTCCACAAATTTAACAGAAGGGCGGAAGGTGACTTATTTCGCCGATAAAGAAGCCCGCATTGCGACCGATGATAATAATGTTCCGTCCAGCTGGTGGCTACGGACCCCTAATACATGGTATAATAATGTTGTTTGCGGGGTCAATTCGGAAGGCGTGATTGGTATAGGAGGAATACGGGAAAGCGAAGACGGCTATACAAACGGAGTGCGGCCGGCATTTTGCCTGAGTCCTCATACTGCTATAAAAAAAATTGACGGAAAATATTATTTATACGAATTTGACGAAGGATAATAATATTAGTTAGGAGGAATAATTGATGAAACGTATAGTTAGCGCGGTGCTTGTTTTGGCAATTGCATTTACAATGTCGTTTTCCGGCGTTACATTTGCCAACAACACCGTATTGGATGCTGTGGAAAGTGATCTCATTGATGTAGACGGAATCGAAATACAGGATGCGGATGAAGACGGGAATGTGATTGAGGATATATCCACGGATGAATTGCCGACTGCAAACGCCGAGCATGAAACCATTGAGCCGTCTGAATTGGATGTTGTGGAAAGTGATTGCTTGGATGCAAATAGGATCGAAGTACAGGATGCGGATGAAGACGGGAATGTGATTGAGGATATATCTACGGACGAATTGCTGGCCGCAAACGCCGAGCATGAAACCATTGAGCCGTCTGACGAGTTCATGGAGAACACGGATAAGGCTATGGTACAGATGTCGCAGCCGGAAAAATCGGCGCCAGCGATAATTGCCGCCACAGACGCATCCGCTGTTCGTGATACCGTGCTGGTGCTGGACAATTCTGTGAGCATGGAGGGAACGCCCTTAGTTGCTCTGAAACAGTCGGCCGCTAAGTTCTGTACGGCAGTGCTGGCAGCGAACGGTAACAACAGAGTGTCTGTCGTGTCCTATGATACCAACATAACCAATTATTGTGATTTTACCAATGACATTGATACACTGACATCGGTAATTAATTCCATGGATGGCAACGGATCTTGGACGAATATCAATGCCGGACTGCTTAAGGCCGACGAGTTGTTAAAGGGCTCTGACGCAAACATCAAAAACATTATTATTATGTCGGACGGAGTTCCTACGGCGGGAGAATACAAAACCGAAGGGAAATACTCCCACCAAGATTATTCTGGAACACATAATGCCGATCATTACTGCTACGAGTACGCAAATGCTTTATATGATAATGCAATAGAATTGTTCGATTTATATAGCATATATTCTCTGGGCTTCTTCCATAGCATGTATGCCGATACGAAGCTGTTTGCAAACAGAGTTCTGAATGATATTCAAAACGCCGGATATTATGAAGTGACCAATGTTGATGATCTAGAGTTCACCTTTGACGATATCGTGGATGATATCTTAAAGCGTTCTGGTACATTCAAATTTGCCGGAATGCTTGATCATGATTCAACAGCGACGTATTATTATGACGATAATTATTTTTTGGCAGATGCTTCCATATATAACGACCATTTGGCCACGATGTCTCTTTGCTTTGAGCTCTCAACTTGGTCAAGCAATGATGGAGGAAGCTGGACGACAGACGTAAACGCCAGTGATCCTAAATTTAAAAATGCCAGAGATCTACTGATTGGAACCTCGGATAACAATGAATCCGGATTGGAATTTAGCAATTTCGCAGTAAATCCTTTCTGGGATGGAAAGCCGACAAAAGACTCTATCGGTGCGGTCGCGGCAATGAAAACCATACAAAATCAGCAGGAATCGCACACTTTGGTTGCATTGGGTGTTCGCGGCGGCGGATACGGACAGGAGTGGTCCAGCAATTTTACAATAGGCGAAACTGGGCAGCATGCCGGCTTTGCGGAGGCAAAGCAGAATGTGCTTGACTTCCTTTCGCAGTATATAACTGATAATGAAATAACGGGCAACATTAAGCTTTGGATCGTGGGTTACAGCCGTGCGGGCGCGGTGGCCAATCTGGTTGCGGGAGCCATAAACGATGGCTATGAGCTTCCGAATGACGTAAAAATTGCAGCGAAGGATCTGTTTGCCTATACCTTCGAGGCTCCACAGGGCGCGTTGACAGATCAGATAACCGGAAATCACGAAAATATACATAACGTAATAAACCTCAACGATGTGGTTCCCCTTGTTGCTCCTTCCGCATGGAATTTTGTGCGCTACAATACCACGAACGACATTTGGCTGCCATCCAGCTATACAAGCAAAAATTTTAAGAATCAAAAAGACATGATGATAAGGCAATACTCAAAATTGGAGGGCGGACCGAGCGACTTGGAACATCCGGGGGACGTGTATAAGGTCAAAGAATCCTCCACTCAAAAAAATCTGAAAATTGACACAAGCAAATTCCTTCCCGGTGGAGACCCACTGTGGTGGTGGGAAGATTCTGAAGTTTCGCAGGCGCAGGTTTTGCTGGATGCAATTAATTTTGTTGCAAACGATGTTATAAATTCTAGGAATAAATATGTCACCGACCTTCAGGAAGGTGTAAGAGAGATTTTTGGCGTAATGTACGACGGCAGCGGAAAAATGGACAGCTTCATTAAAGACTTTTCCGCTAAGCTGAACAAAGACAATATAATCCAAATTTTAAGTCCGATATGGGCCTTTAACCTTGACAGCGTCACCGTTCGTCTAGACAAGGTTAAAAATAATATTTCTGACTTTGTAAAGGCCTCCGTCAAAGAGGCAGATCTGCCTGTTACAGACTTGTTTGTAGAATCTTTAACCGATATTTTGTGGCAGACGCTTGGTAAAGTCGCCAATGAATGCTTAAATAATAACACCAGCAATGTCAACACATTAATAAAGGTGTTTGAGCTGGTGTCGGAGGAAAGTGTTCCACAAGCGCATTATCCGGAAATATGCCTAGCTTGGTTAATGTCTAGGGACTCGTATTATAATGGCGACGCAATAAGCGGAGCATCCCCCAGCGCTTTTCGTGTTGTGCACATCAATTGCCCGGTTGACGTTAATGTATACGACGATAACGGCGGTTTGGTCGCGTCAATCGTTGACGGAGAAAAACAGGATGTTCCTGACAGCTCTATTTTTGCAACGGTAAACATTAATGGGGAAAAATTGGTTTACCTGCCGGTTGACGGGGATTATAACATATCGATTATTCCTACTGACGATGGAGTAATGAACTATTCAATAAACGAGGTTAGTTTGACAGGATATAACATTTCACGCATTGTTAACTACTGCGATGTTCCGATAACGACCGGCGAACAAATATCTGCAGTTGTACCGATGTTCAGTGCCGAGGAAATTGAAAGCAATATTGAGAACGGTTCAAGCACAGAATACAAGCTACTCGGCAGCGATAATGCGGAAATTGATTCAACAGACGACTTAAGAGGAGAAGAAATTGAGGACGCATATTTTGACGTTACCGTTTCTGCGGATAGCCAGAACGGTTACGTTATGGGATCTGGCACATTCCTAAAAGGCAATTTTGCTCAGATCGAAGCGTATCCTTTGGTTGGGAGCAGTCTAATTGGCTGGTACGAAGGCGAGACCTTGATTTCCACGGAGGAAATTTACCGTTTTGCGGTAACTGAGGACAGGAACATAGTTGCCAAGTTTGCGGAAGTAGAAAAATATAATTTAAACTTTGGCGAACCGGTCGGCGGTAGCATTACTAACACCGCCGGTCAATATACCGCGGGCAGCCAAATTTCGATCGAAGCGGTTCCCAAAGCCGGTTATGTATTTTCTAAATGGAGCGTTGATTCCGGAGAAATAGAGGATGCAAAATCCGCTTCAACGTGGTATACAATGACAGATTCTGACGCAACCATCACCGCCATATTTAAGAAGAAGTCGTCAGGCGGCGGCGGTGGCGGCGGCGGCAGTCGCAATATGTTCAACGTATCATTTGAAACTTTCGGCGGTACGCCCATTAAAGATTACAATGTTTATACAGGAACTGTAATAAAGGAACCCGATGCTCCATCAAAAGAAGATTATGTATTTTCCGGTTGGTATTCTGACAAAGAGCTTACTACGTCATTTGACTTTAGTTCTCCTATCAAAAAGAACACCGTGCTATATGCTAAGTGGATTGATATCAAAGAAAAACAGATCATTCTTACAATAGGTAAAAAGGAAGCATTGGTTTTTGGAAAAATAGTAGAAAACGATGTAGCACCCAAGGTAGTAAATAATAGAACTATGCTACCAATACGTTTTATTGCGGAAGCCCTTGGAGCCCAAGTTGAATGGAACAGCAATGAAAGCGATAAGGTGATAATAGTTAAGGGTGATACCAAAATTGTGATAACTATAGGTTCTTCAACTGCTATAGTCGATGACAAGGTAGTTGAACTTGACAGTCCGGCTTTCGTTGAAAATAACAGAACATATTTACCCATAAGGTTCGTTTCTGAAAAATTTGGCGAAAAAGTTGATTGGGTACCTGAAACTCAAGAGGTTATTATAACTAAACAGTAAAAATTAAAACGGAGTGTACAATCATCATGTGTATGCTCCGTTTTATATTAAAGAATTATCGTGACGACCACATATATCATCTGGCCAAACCAAATATCAATGATACAACAATTATTTTATTAGCGGTTCACTATATTACATCAATATTGCCTATGACGGGAAACTATTGGCAGATCGTGATTTTTTATAACAGCGTTAAAACTGTAACTGCCATAATAAATGTGAACAAAATTCATTTAGAATCTATAAAACATAAAAAATTCAACTGCATCTATGCAGAATGCAACATGGTGTAAATACCCTTGATATATAATCTCCCCGGCGTGTCGGGCTTCGGCCCGCACCCTCACACGCCGGGGGTGTTTTGCGTCTCACTGCATATCGTTTTTAGCCTTGTAAACCGCTCATAGTCCACTCCACTTAAGTCGTACTGATTGTTCACAAGATACCAAAAATAGCCACACTGTTTTGCAGTAAGAGAATTTTTTACCCTGTCCATCTCCAGCTTTATATATGGACTGATTACACTTATAAATCTTTCAAATTCAGCGTCATCAGACTGTTTAGTGTTTGAACCATGGGGAATGGACAGTAATATTTCATCCTGTGGGTTGTAAATTCCGCAGCATCTTACATACTCCCTGTTTATAGCCTGTTCAATCTGTGAAATGTCCTGTCCCGGACAAGTCAGTATTTCTGTTAAAAAGGTTTCGCCAAACTTTGCTGGTATTTTGCCACAGTATTTATCAGACATAGAGCAATAATAGAAAACACGGCGCTTTATCCTGTCAGGGTTTACATTTAAACGCTTTCCTACATCCTCATAGGTCTCTCCCAATGAACACAGATACTCTTTTACCGCACTGTCCCTGATAAAGTCTGTGTCCATGAGGAGTACACAAAAACGCTTTATCAGTCGCTTCCTGTCCTCGCTCAGTTTCCTTGATGTAAATATATTTTCAACCTCAGTCCGAATGCAGCAATTATCTTTATCCCAAAAGCTGTGTAATGTCCTGCGAAGATCTTCTATAAATGATCTGGTCTTTATTATAGCCACAATGTTCACTCCTGTCATATAATGAAATATACATAATATTGGACATTTGGACTTGACAATTTGAACAAATCCACAAATTTTTTCTCAAATAAACTACTCAAAAAATAACCTTTGACTGTCATCTCAAATTTCACCCACTGTAAGCCCAAAATTTGAAGAACAGCCATCCGATTTTTCATTTGTACAATTGAAAAAACATCTAAACAGCTATTTAATTCTTTAATGTCCTAAAACTTATTTTAAGCTGTTTTTTCCCACAAAGTTGAACACGATTTTACACTGTAACAACTGCAAGTACCCTCATTTCTTCATTCACCTCTATACTCCCAATTTAAAAAGTCTCAGCAGAAACAATAAAAGTCACAAAATAGCAGTTCAACAATAAATCGTAACGTATTAAATGAATTTTAATGCTCGCAAGAACTTTACTGATGCATTCAACGTTTATAAAAAACTGCGTGTTTAGTGTATTATTAAAGAGTTTATTGAAATAACGATTATGTATCATAGCTATTAAGCAATCATTATTGTATCACTATTATACACACATGTTATTCTATGGCATATGTTGTTACATAACTATCAGTTGAGAACTTGAATGGTCTGCCCGGCGCAACGGCTCAAAGCACTGTATTTCTACAAAGACAAGGCATACATTTCGTTAAACTGCATAGCTTGCCTATCAGTGCTGTTGTTTAGCATCTTCTGTAACCGCATGCAAGGAAGTCTTTATTGTTACATTAAAGGCATATGTACACAACTATTTACCCGGCTTGTCAGTTCATTTATATAATTAAAGTATAGGTCATAGCCAAAAACATATACCAAGCTATAAAATTAGGTTTAAAATTTTTTATATATAAGTCAAACTGCAACAGAGCATTCGGAGGCAAGTTCATGTATAGTATGACCGCAAATATCTGACTTGTACGGGTTAACTGAAACAAGTCTGTCACAGTATTCTTTTAAACCGGTATAATATACACGTTCCATCATATACTTTTTTACTGTCAAACCTTTAAGTTCCCTAACGATGGCTGAATGCTTAGAGATAAAACTACTAATATAAACAGATATGGACTCATATCCCAATGGTATGGTGTCTATAATACCATTCGTTTTATTACGTTTAAACAAATACTCATTTCTGTTATTTATATCAAGAATAAAAGCTTTATCGTGTAAATAATCGTTTATAAACTCTGACAATCTGTCAGACATAATAATATTAAATGGTTTATCATAATTGGAAGTCAAACAAATTTTACCAGTAAATTTACCACAAACTACCTCAAGATCACCAATTTGCATATTGGTAATACATTCTTTCTGTATGGGTGTATTAAATCCTATCGCAAGGAAAACAAATTCTCTTTTCATGCTATACTTCCATAGCTGATCCATTAGAAGTCTAACCGCTTGCAAAGTTTCATCTTTTATTACGCTATCATTAGATAACTTTGCACTGCGTCTTTTTGTGTCATTCATAAGGAAACGCCTCCTCAAAAACTATCTGCTAATATACTATTTATATATAAGTAAGCCCTGACATTCCATAATGTAGAATAACTTAGATAAGACAAGACATTCCCACCCATGGGCGCAAAAGCCAACACCATCAATGCCACAAATAACAACAATAGGTATCTTATGAGCAATAGAGATCATTAAAACGTTAATAAGCTCACTTGGTTTGTCATACAATTCGCCAAGTGTTGGAACAACTACAGTATCGCCTTCCTGAACAATCTCTGCCATAAAAACCATCCCAGGCGACCTTCCGTCATCAAGCTTTAAGGAATAAACTTTTTGTGCTCCATAACTAAACTCTAAGTCCTCCAGTTTAGGTATATCTTTTCTCTCAGGGCTGTACTTGTAATAACCACATGTCATAATTTAACTCATCCTTTGCTTTGCATGATACATATGCCACTATACCATACACAGTTGAAAAATATTCATCAAAATTATATACCTCTATGGCACCATGCCATAGTAATATTATATAAAGAGATATTATAATGTGTATATGTCTCTATGGCAGTATACCATATTGTAATATTTTCATATAAATATATATGCCACTATGGCAGTATGGCGATACGAGTCAAACAGTTTAAATAGTAATGCTTAATAAATATATGCCGCTATGGCAGAGTGACAAAATGTAGCGTGTATTATTTATATAGTTGTAATATTATAAAATACTATGGCACTATGGCATTCTGTCTTTGCATTTTAATTATATTTATAAAGATTATATGGCACTATGATACTATGCCAGATTTCAGTTTTTTTCTATATACCTCCTACGCATGGTATAATACGTACTACGTTTAATTCCTAAAATTTTCATGCATTCATCAATGGATATAGTTCCATCCTGTACTCTTTTAAATTCCTTGCTGAACTTTTCGTCACTCACTATTTTAGGTCTACCGTATTTTGCCCATTCGCCTCGAGCCTTCATTTGCTCGATGCCCTCTCGCTGGCGTTTTGCCCGTTTCGCCATCTCTGCTTGCGCAAGGGTTGAATACAGTTCAATCAAAAGATTGTTGATTGTTTCCACCATCATTAAAGCAAGATCATTTTTCATGCCGTCAAACGAAATCAATGTTGTTGGTATCTCAAGGACTCTGACAGTTATTCCCAAATCTTTAAAATACCTTAACTCTTTTAAAGTTTCGCACTTGTCCCGGCCAAGTCTGTCAATTTCTGTTATAATCAGCTCGTCTCCGGCCTCGACGACCTCTTTAAGTATTTTATATTGAGGTCTGTCAAAGTTTTTACCCGTATGCTTGTCCGTAAATATTTTGTATTTTTGCCCCGGTAATTTTTCATCAAAATATTTGTTCAATTCAGCAATTCCTCTGTCTAAATTTTGTTCTTCGGTCGAGCAACGATGATATCCCCAATACAATCTTATTCCCCCAATCTTTTGTTCTTGTCCATAAATCTCCCCATAAGTAAATGGACATCTAAATAACTCGGTCTATACATTTATGGGCAACTGTTTTTTCCGATTAATTCAACTATTTTCGACATGCTTCGTCTATAAACGTATACATTTTTGGACATGTCAGCATACTTACATAATATTCTTTTTTTCGACAAATTTCTTATTTGATACGGAAAAATGGTATACAACGCAAGTGTCAGCCAAAAATACTCACCTCTGAAAATCCCTTTAAAATAGGGGTGTTTTCAATTTTTTCTGGCGCTACATTTGGGGAAGCGTTGCGGCACGTTACGGATTTGAAGGATTGTAAGAAGTACTATTGATACTTTAGCATAAAAACCAACCGGAGCGGTGAACCGACCCCCAAAAGTTAGACCAAAAATCTAACGATAGGGAGGTCGGTTTTTTCATGGCAAAATATAGTTATGAATTTAAGAAAAAGGTCGTGCAAGAATATTTAGACGGCAAAGGCGGATATGGAAGTTTAGCAAAAAAACACAATATTCCTGACGAAAGTCAACTGCGAATATGGATAAATGCGTACAAGGAATTTGGTGACGATGGGTTACTTCGTTCAAGAAAAAACAAAAAATACTCTTTTCAATTTAAACTTTCTGTGGTAAAATTGTATCTATCAAATGCAGTCTCATATCAGGAATTAGCACTGTCGCAAGGCATAAACAATCCATCTTTAATTGCTCGCTGGGTGAATGATTTTAGAATTGCCGGTCCTGATGCTTTGAGACCTAAAAAGAAAGGTCGTAAGAAAACATTGGATATAAGGGGATTAAAAAAGCCTTCTAAATCTTCTGTGATGTCAATAGATATGAACCAATTTCCTCAAAAAAAGAAAATATTCGGTATGGTATTTGCATTGAGTGGGCT
>CANRJP010000025.1 GCA_947630975.1 uncultured Clostridia bacterium | reverse complement strand
TATTCCTTCATCATTTCCATAAAGCCGTCTATCTTGCTGGGGCTGCCGGTGAGCTCCACTATCATGCTGGTGACGGTCAGATCGACTATCTTGGCGCGGTAGATCTCGCAGATGCTGCACACCTCCCGGCGGACGCGCTGGTCGGCGGCTATCTTTATGAGCAGCAGCTCACGGAAAAGGCTGTCCTCGTTTTTCAGATGAACCACGGCCCTGGTCTCCTCCAGCTTGCCGGTCTGCTTGATTATCTGCTCCAGCACCTGCCGGTCGCCCTCGGTGACAATGGTTATTCGGGATATTTCCGGATTGTCCGTGTTGGAAACGGTGAGGCTGTCTATGTTGAAGCCCCTCTGGCAGAAAAGGCTTGCCACACGGGCCAGAACGCCGCTGTGGTTGTCCACAAGGATGCTCAAGACCTGCTTGTTCATTTTACTTGTCATATTTTATTCCTCCATAACGTCGTCGATAGTTCCGCCGCCGGGAATCATGGGAAGCACCTTTTCCTCCCTGTCGATGACGCACTCTATCCAAACGGGGCCGTCCTCCTTGAGGGCCAGCTCCAAAGCCTTTTGGAACTGCTCAAGATTCACGCACCTGTAGCCCTTGGCGCCGAAGCCCTCGGCCACTTTTGCGTAGTCGGTGACGCGCTCGGGCTCGCTGCCGCTGTAACGGCGGTTGTAGAACACCGTCTGCCACTGGCGCACCATGCCCAGCACGCTGTTGTTCATAATGACCGTAACCACGGGCACCTTATAGCTGACGGCGGTGCAGCACTCGTTCATATTCATATGGAAGGAACCGTCGCCGGTGATGTGGATTACCGGCCTGTTGGGGAAGGCTATCTTCGCCCCTATGGCCGCGCCGTAGCCGTAGCCCATGGTGCCCAGTCCGCCGCTGGTAAGGAAGCTGCGGGAGTGGAGATGGCGGCAGTACTGAGCCGCCCACATCTGGTGCTGGCCCACGTCGGTGACGTAGATGGCGTTTTCTCCCGCCTGACGGGAAATTTCGGCCATTATCTGGTGCGGCTTGAGGACGGAAGGATCGTCGGCGGGCTTTTTATCCTGTGCTTTCCACTCGTTTATCTGCGCAATCCACTCGGTGTGCTTTTTCTCGTTGATGAGGGGGACGAGCCGTGAGAGCACGTCCTTGACGTCGCCCACAAGGCTGTAGTCGACGGTCACGTTCTTGTTTACCTCGCTGGGGTCGATGTCTATCTGGATTATCTTGGCGCCGCGGCCGAACTTTTCGGTGTTCAGGGCGACACGGTCGCTGAAGCGTGTGCCGATGGCGATGAGCACGTCGGCCTTGTCCGCCGCCTTGTTGGCGGAAACCCAGCCGTGCATACCCATAAGGCCCAGATTGAGAGGCTCGTCGCAGCCCACGATGCCCGCCGCCATAAGAGTGTGAGCGCCGGGTATCTCGGCCTTTTGCATAAGCTCCCGCAGATCCTGACAGGCCTTGGCGGCTCCCACGCCGCCGCCGTAATAAATGAAGGGACGCTCGGCGGCGTTGATAACGTCGGCCACCTTTTCTATATCGTCGTCGCTTATATGGGTGACATAGGTGTTTTCCTGCTTTTTGCCGGGGGTGAACTCACACTTTGCCCCGGTGACGTCCTTGGGAATGTCCACCAGAACGGGGCCTTTTCGGCCCGTGTTGGCTATTCTGAAAGCCGCACGAAGGGTATCGGCCAGATCCTCCACTCTGCGCACCACGAAATTGTGCTTGGTGATGGGCATGGTTATGCCGGCGATGTAGACCTCCTGAAAGCTGTCCCGGCCAATGAGGTCGGTGCCGACGTTGCCGGTGATGGCCACCATGGGCACGCTGTCCATGTACGCCGTGGCTATGCCGGTCACAAGGTTCGTCGCGCCGGGGCCGCTGGTTGCCAGAACAACGCCGGTCTTGCCGGTGGCGCGGGCGTAGCCGTCAGCCGCGTGGCTGGCTCCCTGTTCGTGGGCGGTTATATACTGCCTTATCTCGTCGCGGTAGTCGTAAAGGGCGTCGCAGATGTTGAGTATCGCGCCGCCGGGATAGCCGAAGAGGGTGTCAACTCCCTGTTCGACCAAAACCTCCGCTAAAATTTGGCTGCCGTTGAGTATCATAATTTGCCTCCTTGCAAATGCTAATCGAATGCTAATATTAATATTGTATCTTATTTTTTGGATTTGTCAAGTGCTTTTGTGGATAAAAGCAATTATCGTTAATTTAATTAGACTGTCGATAAAATTAATTTTAGTTTTAAGAGACCGAAAAAATAAATTCATGAAATTCCGGGGCGTGTACCCGGAATTTCATACCTTAGTCGGGGTAGAAATATAATTTTTATCGCGATAAAAATTATATTTCGTAAGCGAAAGCGCCCGACGCGGAAAGGGGTTCCGCGGGGAAAACCGCTCGGGTTTTCCCCGCGCTATAATATCACCCTTATTAATTTTGGCCGGTAGCCCGTGGTCTCAAGAGCCTTGAGTATGCGCTCCTTGTGCTCGGTGCCGTAGGCCTCGAGGGTTATTTTAAGCTCCACGGCGGCGTTGCGGTTCGTCGCCACGAACTGATTGTGCTCCAGCTTTATGACGTTGCCGTCCTCCCTGGCTATCACATCCGCCACGGCGGAGAGCTGGCCGGGCCTGTCAGGCAGCAACACCGACACGGTGAATATCCTGTCCCTCTGTATTAGGCCGTGCTGAACGATGCTGCTCATGGTGATAACGTCCATGTTGCCGCCGCTGAGGATTGCCACGGCCTTTTTACCCTTCAGGTCAAGCTGCTTAAGGGCCGCCACGGACAGCAGGCCGCTGTTTTCCACTATCATTTTGTGGTTCTCCACCATGTCGAGGAAGGAAACTATCAGATCCTCGTCCTCCACGGTGATTATTCCGTCGATATTCTTCTGTATGTAGGGGAAAATCTTCGTACCGGGGGTTTTTACGGCGGTGCCGTCGGCGATGGTATTGACGGAGGGCAGGGTGGTAACCTCCCCCTTCTCGAGGGAGGCTTTCATGCAGGCGGCTCCGGCGGGCTCGACGCCTATGACCTTCACCGCCGGATGCATCAGCTTGGACAGAGTGGCGACCCCCGCCGCCAGTCCGCCGCCGCCGATGGGCACAAGGATATAGTCCACGAGGGGCAGCTCCTTGAATATCTCCATGGCGATGGAGCCCTGACCCGTAGCCACGGCCGGATCGTCAAAGGGGTGAATGAAGGTCAGGCCCTCCTTTTCCGCCAGCTCCAGCGCATAGGCGCAGGCCTCGTCGTACACGTCGCCGTAAAGCACCACGTTGGCCCCGTAGCCCTTGGTGCGGTTCACCTTCATGAGCGGAGTGGACTTTGGCATAACTATGGTGGCCTTTACCCCGTACTTGCGGGCGGCGTAGGCCACGCCCTGAGCGTGGTTCCCCGCCGAGGCGGTTATCAGGCCCCTTGCCCTCTCCTCGTCGGTGAGGGAGCTTATCTTGTAATATGCGCCGCGCACCTTATATGCTCCGGTGAACTGCATATTTTCGGGCTTGAGGTAGATTTTGCCGCCGGTTTGCTCGCTGAGATACTCGCTGTAAACCAGCTTGGTCTCCAGCGTGACCTCCTTCACCTTTTCGGCGGCCTCCTCAAATTTTTCCAACGTCAGCATTTCGCTCATATTGCTCATATTATCAGTCCAGTCAAAAAATATTTTTCTCGCGGGAACAACCCGAGCGGTTTTTCCCGCGGAACCTTTTTCCGCATCGGGCGCTTTCGCTTACGGAAATTTGCCCTCGGCAAATTTCCTACCCCGATTAAGGTATAAAATCCCAGGTACACGCCCTGGGATTTTATGTTTTTTATCGAAAGGGAGTTCCCTTTCGAGCTTTCCCCATTGTCCATGTACTTTGTCATCAGTCTGTTATTTTATATAGTTTATAACAATCCGACGAAAAATGCAAGGTGAAAAATAAATAAAAATATTGACATTATTTTAAATCAGTAGTACAATATAGATAACAATCATGAAAAGGAGAGATTACCTATGAAAAAATCATTCCTGCTTCTTTCCCTGCTTCTGTGTCTTTCACTGGCCGCGAGCGCCTTTGCCCAGCCGGTGATAACGGTTGACGGGACGGAGGTAAAGCAGGTGGACGCGGACGGCGACCCCGTGCCCGACATGGAAAACGACCGCCTTGTTCCGCTGCGGGCGGTGCTTCAGGCCATGGGCTACAGCGTCACATATGATGAAGAAACAAATACAGTCACCGCCGGCACCTTCGCCGACCCGGAATTTGTATTTGTGCCCGGCGAAAACGGTTCCATCGTCCAAAGCGGCACCACCTTTGTGGACGCGGAAAGCTTAACCGACCTGCCCTACGGCGTCACCGTGGGCGAAGGCACGGTTGCCTACGACACCCTTGCCGTTGAAATGGAGACCGGATATTATAAGGTCAGCCTTAACGGTCAGTATCTGACCGCGCCCCCGCTGGCCGCCGAGGACGTGACCGAGACCGTCACCAATGAGGACGGCACCACCGAGGAGGTCACCCACACCCGCCGCGATCAGGTGCTGGCTACCGAGCTTTATCTGGCGCCCGACAACGGCAGCGACGAACAGCTCTGGCTCCTGCGTCCCCAAGGAGTACACACCTACACCCTTGTGAACAAGGCCACCGATCTGGCCGCCGACGTAAACTCCTGGTCCCGTGAAATAGGCGGCAAGCTGATACAGTACACCTTTGCCGGCGGCACCAACCAGCAGTTCACCTTCCTTGCCGAGGGCGATGGCTACACCGTCTCCCCCGTTTACAGCAAGCTTTATCTGACAAACGTTGGCGACGATTCCCACGCCACGGGTCTCGGCTCCGACAGAGTTATTCAGGTTTCCAAGGCCGAAAAGGCGGAGTGGAAGCTGGATTATACGGCTCCCTACGTAAATCCCATAGAGGCCGTGGCCGACACCGAGGCTTTCAAGGAGCTTGACCCCTACTATCAGGAGCGCTTCAACTCCTACTTCTTCACCGACGTTGATTTCAGCGCCAGCGCCAAAACCAACGCCGAGACCTATCTCCGCCAGAACGGCTTCCTCGAGGCGGACAAGGCGGCCCAGCAGCAGCTCATCATGGACTGTCTGGACATTACATACAGCGACCTTCTCGGCGGCTGGATGCGTGAAAAGCTCACCGCCAACTATGAGATTGAAAGCGTCACCCGAACCCATGACACCAATCCCGAGGTTCTCGACGACCCCGAGGGCAAGGACTACTATATCTACACCATAAACATGGAGTGCAACGGCCCCGACGACATTCACACCTTCACCGTCGAGACCGTGGACGAGAACGACGAGGAGCACGTCCGCAAGGTCTGCGAGGCCGTGGCCTGCTTCGAGCCTCCCGTGCGCAAGACCCTCCGCCACTTCTACTACACCGGCGACGACTTCGGCACCTGGAACGCCTGGGACGGCGAGGTTTGGAACAACACCGCCAGCAAGTTCGACGTGGACGGTATGCTGACAATGTTCGCCCACGAGCTGGGCCACGTTATCGACGCCGCCTTTAAGGTTGGCGACGACGTATGGCGCAGGGCCATCAACGCCGACATAATCCCCACCTCCGGCTACGGCAAGACCAACCGCTGGGAGGACTTCGGCGAGTTCAGCCGCCTGTATCTCATGTCCCGTGGCGACGACGAGCGCATTAATGCCATTGAGGCCGTATATCCCGCCCGCACCAAGACCTACCGCGCGGCCCTGTACAACATCGACCACGACTATTACGCCCAGTATAAGGACGAGTTCGACGAGGTGACCGCCGCAATCGGCAACACCGAGGGCGTTGACGAGGGTATGTACTACACCGTCACCTTTGACGGCAAGGCCCTTACCAACAACGACGGCAAGATTACAATGGAAAACGTTACAAACGCGGACAGTCAGCTCTGGCAGATCTCCGTTCAGGACGAACAGCTTGTCAAGCTCTACTCCAAGGCTGACGGCAAGGCTCTGTTCGTAAGCTCCGGCCGTCCCGGCACCGCCCTTGAGGCCTCCTTTGAGGGTTCCACGGCCTTCGGAGCCAACGTCGCGGACGAATATACTTTGCTCACCGTCACCGAAACGGGCTACTGTGTCGACGTTGACCTTGACGGCAATGTAACGGCCAGCAACGACAACGCCGTCAGCTTCGTCTTCACTCCCGTTGAGAAGGTGGAGGGCATGGGCGAGTTCTACATCATGTCAGGCGACCGGTATTTGGCTCCCGGCTCCTCCGATCTGGGCGCACAGCTTTGCCTGCTCGGCGACGAAAACGCCTGGTATATCAACAAGCTGCCCAACAACGTGGGCTACATCGCCGACACCGACTCCGGCTACGCCATCGACATCAGCGGCGTGAGCATGGACGAGGGAGCGTCAGCTCTGGCCTACACCCTGTCCCGAAACGCCAACCAGATGTGGCTCATCATCGACAACGGCGACGGAACGGTTTCCTTCCAAGCACAGCACAGCGATCTTTATCTGGCAGTCGACGGAGACGGAATGGCAATTCAGACCGCCGAGCCGTACAAGTGGACTCTGACGCCTGTGGAGGAATAAGGGATTTACATCCGCCCCAAATCTGTGGGAAGCCCCTCGGACTAAAGCCGGTGTAATTCCACATAAATAAAAAAGCAAACAATCTGAAATATGCCCGCCGTATGGCGGGCATATTTTTATACTGCTTATTAAAAAAACTGACACGAATTGATGATTTATCGGGTATGCTCGGAAAGAAATTTCCGCTCGACAGGAAGCATAAAATTCCGTGACGTGTACACGAAATTATGTATTTTTTGTAAAATATTGCGGCATTATTTCCCGTTTTTCCCTTATAACTTCCGATAATATTCCCTTATAGGAAGTCCGACTAAATATCGTTATAAAAAACAAACAACAAATTAAATTTAGGGAGGAAATTAAAAATGAGAATCAAAAAGATTCTGTCGTTGGCCGTGGTCCTCGCCATGGTCTTGACAGTAGTGCCCATGTTTGGGATCACCGCAAGCGCGGCGGAAGCACCATCTGGAAAATGGCTGGCTTACAAAGATGCGTACTTTGATAGCGTTAACGGAGGAGTTGGAAACGGAACTAATGAACAATCCATGGGCGGCGGCGTGTATGTGGCCGGAGGACAAAATGAGTCTTGGTCTGGAGGCACTGGGCAAGCAGATGGTAGTAATTTTCAAAATCCCAGACACGCCGTATTCGGGTATAAGATTCCCGATGGAGTAACCTCTGACAATATAAGTAAAGCTACAATTTATCTCCATATTTCCGGTGTTAAGCAAATCAAAAGCGGTGCAACCATTGCCGTATACAAAGAGAGCAATACAACATGGACTGAAGATAATTTTAAAATGGGTGTTTTCGGAGCCACTCCTGAGGATGCCAAATTGGGAGAAAAGTTAGGAGAATCTCAAGCGATAAATAAGGGTACGGGTGCCACTGCGGTGACTTATAGTCAATGGGTATCTGTTGATGCAACAGATTATGTAAAAGAGCTTGCTGAATCACATGCTACAGAAATGTCCATTCGCGTAGCTGGGCCGGCCGGCGGTATCGGTATCAGCTCCAGAGAGAACGGTGAAGATCTCACTTCTTACATAGAGGTAGAGTATATTGCTAATGTGACTGTAAATTATATTAATGCATCAAAGGAAAATATAGGCCAAAAGACGGTTAAAGGAATAGTCGGTAAAGCGTTGGAATTAACTAATGATGTTGCGCCTATAATACTTGAAAACGACGGTAAAGTATATGCGAGAAACATTGGTCAAAACATTACGTTGACGAATGATCTTGAACAGACGGTCGATGTAACTTATACCGAGGCCACATCCACAACAAATTATGAAGATACCAGAGATGCTAAACTGTTTGCTATGGAGTATACTCAAGCGGCTGCAGGATTATATAAAGATATAGGTATTACTGACGCAAACGGTAACACTGTAGCGGGATTTACAATTGATGATAAAAAAATTTGGATAGCTGACGGAGAACGTACATTAGCCCTCAAGGCAGGAAACAGAAGAGTTACAAACGGCACTAAGGGAAGAGACTATTGCGAAGGGATTATAGATAAAGAATATTCTGCCGGAGATACCATGCGTATAGTCGTTGAAAATTATGACGGTGGCTATGATGTCACTTATATTTCAAATGGCTCCACGTTGGCAACTGTTAAATATACCGGCGTAGCCTATGGAATTTCTTCTCCAGATAAGTGGGATTACACAGGAGGCGGTAATACTGTAAGTTCCGATAATGCCACAGAAATATTTACTGATGTAAAATTTTATGTTGTTAAACCGTCTGAAATCAATGAATATGTTAAAAATGCAATGTTAGATGCAGTAAACAACAGTATTCCCAATACTGTTGTTGGAGGAGAAACGATTGATCTCAAAGAGTCAGTTAAATCTTCACTCGGTACACATAATATCACATATACAGGCGACCTTTGTGATGACGCTGGATTGGTGTCCGATGTTGAAGCCGTATTAAAGGCGGATATAAGCTATACTATTGACTTTAACGGTCAAACAGAAGAAAGGACAAAAACCGTTGAGATATTCCCCGCGTCTCGTGTAGGCAAAACTTATGCTACCAACGATGCATTATATAATCTTGATTCTACTAATATAATTGCTCAAACTACAGCGGCCAGCTTTGAAGACGAAAACGGTAATTTCTCAACTAAAGGTTGGACAGATCATAAGGGCGGAGATATCGGAGATGCAAAACCTTGGTGGAATATATCTAAAAAACTGGCTCACAGCACAAATAATTCCGATGTGTACATAAATGGCCCATTTTCAATACCTGATGGTAATTGTGCATTTGGTTCGCGATATAATGATACCATGAATAGTGATAAAGTATGTACAATTCAAACATATTGGCCGGTCACAAAAGGCGAATACTATATGTCGTTTTATGTAAAAGGCGTAAATGCTTCTATAGGAGCGAAGGGAATTTATGCGTATTTTTCTAAAAGTGAAATATTTGGCAAACAAGATTTTACTGCATTAGAATCAAACGCGGAAACAAGTCAATTCCATCAAGTATCAACAACTAAAGAATGGCAAAAATACGAATTTGTTTTCGATGTCACCGAGGATAGTGGTTATATTGGTTTCATTGCGTATAATCTCGGAGGCAACGATAATGCAATCAATAATATTTTTGACAATTTCGAGCTCTATAAGGCCACAAAGCAGACTGAGACACTTTCCAAAATTGAGGATATTCCTGTTGTAACTGGTACTACAAAAGACCAGTTGCCTACGACTGTCACCGGCGTTTATACCTCTGACGCCGGAGAACGTAAAGCTCCTGTTGAAATAGCCTGGGATGAAGAACAATCTAACACTACCTATACCTGCGAGAATGGTAATCAGACTTATCAGGTAAGCGGCAAAGTAAACGGTCAATCATTTACGGTAAATGTTGTCGCCTATCATGACTTCTCTGTAGAGCAAAAGAGCAGCGATAAAAATCAGTATATGGCCGAAAAACATTCCATAAAATTCCCTGTGCCGGCAACAAAAAACTTTACTGCTGAATTTACGGTGAATTTCAACGAGGCATATGACAACTGGATCATGTTCAACAGCCCCAGCTTTGAATCTTTCTTCGGCGGAGATCAAGTACTTATCGGTTTTGACAGAGCTTCTGCACTTCGTCCTGTCAACGGAAATGGTTCCGGCGATCGCGCTAATCAGCCGGTAAACGGTGAAAAAGATGTTTGGCAGGCAGATATAGAACTCAATAAAGATTATACTTTTGTTGTTACTGTAGACGTAGAAGAAAAAAAATATAATCTTTGGGCTTTTGACGATAAGGGAGAACAAATAGCTAAGGTTGAAGACTTTGGATTCCGTACAAACAAAGATGATATAGACACAATGTTTGTATTTTCCAATGAAGGAGAAAATGTTAAATCCGACAGATTCTCAGTTTCTGATGTGAAAATAACCTATGATACAGTGCCCCCAACAACGTACAAGGTTACTGCCAAGTATTATACTACAGCAGAACGTGAAACGCCCGCATATACTGTCGAAAAATATGCTAAACCGAACGGAAGCGTATCATTTGATGCTATTGAAAATATGTTTGTCGGTGATGCGTTCTACAGTGCCGATGCCACAACTGTTACCAACGTTAATGAAGAAGGAAAATCTGTTGACGTACAGCTTGTCAAAAATGCAAATATGCCTGTTGCGGATAAGATGTTTATGTACGATGTAACAACTGACAAAAACGCTACGGCCACTGATGATGTTAATGATACCGGCTATGACTTCCAGCCTCTTGGTTGGGGAAATAATAAACATTATGCTGTTATCATGTCCTTTAACGTTCCTTCGACTTTAGAAACAGAAAAAATAGAGAGTGCAAAGCTTAACCTCTATTCTACAAAAACAAATAACGGCAAAGAGGAATACGGATTTTGTGTTTACGCAATTAATCCCGAAAACGCCGATTTTGTTGCCAAGAAGCTTACGCCCGACGGTCTCACTACGGATGGCTGGGTTGATTCCGTGGACGCTGTAAAAGTTTTCGACGGTACCTATAAATTTAACGTTTCGAACGATGCCGCGAGTGATTTCAATTTAGATATTGATCTCAGCAAGGTAGCCATAAATGACGATAATGTTATTCTTGCATTCGTTAACAAGGGTTGTGCAATGCAGCTTGCCGGTTTGAATTTTAACGAGGGTAAAAATGCTCCCTATCTGTCCAACATAACCACCGCTACCGCTCCTACGGAGGCCGTTGGCGAACCCACTCTTGGATGGCAGGGCAACAAGTTCACCATCAACTATCCTGTTGATACCGGTAAGAAGGTTCTTATTTACCATGAGAACCCCGTTACAGGTGCGCTTCTGCCCATAACGACCGAGAGCGGTGTTGTAACCAGTGATGACGGCGTCGCTATCGCAACCGATAACACCAACCGTATCTACGCCGCGGCAATTTATGACGCCGTTGCCGGTACTATGTCCGCCAAGACCAGTATCTACAGCCTTGTTGTGGATGAGATTCTCAAGGAAAGTTATACCGCCGATAATATTGATTCTGCGAAGCTTGCAGAAGTAAATAAGGTCATTGCTAACGGCGGTATATACTATACCGGTGATCTCAAAAAAGATAGTACCCAACTTGCCGACAAGACATCTGAAATAATGAGCGTTACCGATGATAATAAGATAACGATCAATGATAAACTGGTTGAGCTCAACATCGGTTTTGTATACAATGGCGGTAAGCTTTATATCGGCAGCAATACCGAAGCTACCGTAAGTGTTCCTGTAGAGGACAGCGATATGACTGGCACATATAAGACGCTTACGGTCGGTGATGGCACCGTTACCCTTTCCGATAAGATCGAGGACGGCGCGGTCGTAGAGGGTGAGGCCATCACTCTGTCCCTTGACAGCGTAAATATTGAATTTATCGAGACCCTCATCGAGGAAGCCGAAGCCGACGGCGCTGACGCCGAGGCCGACTTTATCCCCGAGCTGTAAAAAGGAGGAACGATTAACATGAAAAAAGAATTTAATGCCCCGACAATCGAGGCGAAAAAACTTCCCGCTCTGGACAGCGTTATGAGCGACGTCATGGTTCTCAGCGCCGGCTATACCCAGACAAAGGCACTGTTTACCGACGAAAATGTTACCGACGGCTTCAAGCAGTGGAAAGGTTTAGGCGAATAACTCATAATCCATAACGAAGGGCCCGCGTTGCGGGCCCTTTTTTCGCGCCGCCGTGAGGCGGCGTTATTTTATTATAAAATTTTCTTGCATTTTGTCAAATACTGTGCTATAATGTAACAGGATAGAGCGCAAGTAGTGGGACGGTTAGCCACATTCCCAATCACCATTATATATAATGGAAGGGAGGTGGTTTGTGATGACAGAACGGGAGTTCATTATTTTATTTTTGATAATGATACTTTTGATTTTCGCCATTATGAAAAAATAACTGCCCCCGCAGTCAAACGTGGCAGTTATTTTATTTAAATAGCTCAAACGTTGGCTAACCGTTTTACGGGCTTGCCTCTATCTATTTTTATTATACACGATTATTTTTACTTTGTCAAGTATTTTCGCATAAATTTATAAGGGGGCGGCGTTATTCCTATCTCTTTCCCTCGACCATATCGAGGAAATACCGGTGCACGGAGGTGTCCCCGTCCACCTCGGGGTGGAAGGAGATGCCCAGCACATTTCCCCTGCGGGCGGCCACGATATTGCCGTCCACCCGGGCGAGAATGTCCACATCCTCGCCGGCGCTCTCGATGTACGGCGCACGGATGAAGGTCATGGGGATTTTACCTATCCCCTTGAACTCCTCCTCGGCGTAAAAGCTGCCAAGCTGACGGCCATAGGCGTTGCGGCGGACGGTGACGGGCAGGGCGCCGAAATATACGTTGCCGTCGTTGGAAAGCCGCCGCGCCAGCAGTATAAGCCCGGCGCAGGTGCCAAAGACCGGCGTCCCGGACAGAATTTTTTCGCGCAGAGGTTCAAACAGCTCCAGCTCCCGCAGAAGCTTGCCCTGAACGGTGCTTTCGCCGCCGGGCAGCACAAGCCCGTCAAAAGGACGGTCAAGGTCGGCCTTTTCCCTTATTTCAAAGACCTCGGCCCCCAGCCCCTCAAGCATGGCCTCGTGCTCGGCAAAGTCCCCCTGTACCGCTAAAACGGCAACGGTCATTTTACTTGCCCCTCTCAGCCATCAGCAGCTCGATCTCCTGCTCGTTTATGCCGACCATGGCCTCGCCCAAATTCTCGCTTAATTGGGCGATGAGCTTGGCGTCGGTGTAGTTTGTGACGGCCTTGACGATGGCGGCAGCGCGCTTGGCGGGGTTGCCGCTCTTGAATATGCCGCTGCCCACGAACACGCCCTCGGCCCCAAGCTGCATCATCAGTGCCGCGTCGGCGGGAGTGGCCACGCCTCCGGCGGCAAAGTTGACCACGGGGAGCTTGCCGTTGTCGTGAACGTACTTCACCAGATCATAGGGCACCTGAAGGAGCTTTGCCGCGTCAAAAAGCTCGTCCTCACGCATGGACACCAGACGGCGGATCTCGCTCTGCATCATGCGCATATGGCGCACGGCCTGCACCACGTCGCCGGTGCCGGGCTCGCCCTTGGTGCGGATCATGCTGGCGCCCTCGTTGATGCGGCGCAGCGCCTCGCCCAAATCCTTGGCGCCGCAGACAAAGGGCACCTTGAACTTTGTCTTGTCGATGTGGTACTTGTCGTCGGCGGGGGAGAGCACCTCCGACTCGTCTATATAGTCAATCTCGATGGCCTCCAGAAGCTGGGCCTCCACAAAGTGCCCGATGCGGCACTTTGCCATGACGGGTATGGAAACGGCCTCCTGTATCCCCTTGATCATGGCGGGGTCGCTCATGCGTGAAACGCCGCCCGCGGCCCTGATGTCGGCGGGTATGCGCTCCAGCGCCATGACGGCGCAGGCGCCGGCCTCTTGAGCTATGCGGGCCTGTTCCGGGGTCGTTACGTCCATTATGACGCCGCCCTTGAGCATCTGGGCCAGATTTTTGTTGAGCTCATAACGGTTATCCATTATATCCTATCCTTTCACTGTGTATTCGTTCTCTTTTCGTTTAATTATAACACCCTTTTCCGCTGTTGTCAACCGTTATTCCGCCCAAAATGCGTTGTAATTTTACACGAAAATTTCCGGCGTTGGTTTAAATAATTTTGCAAAAAATAAAAAATTATGTAAACCATGATTTACATAATTTCCGAGTTTTCCACAAGTTTTTAAGGTGTACAACCCCTTATTTTCCGTTATCCACAGCAGTTTTCCACATTTTCCACAGTAAACGGCATCCACTTGTGGAAAAATGAAAAGCCCGTTTTACAGGGCTTTTTTGAGTTTACATAATTATTTTTCCCCTTGATGTGTTTATTCATGTTGAATATGAAGCGGCCTTAACGGTAATTAGGAATTAGAAATGAGGAATGAGGAATAAATTGTGAGGTAAATTTATTTGTCGTTGGTGTGGCGGTGATATAACCTTGATACCGTAGGGGAGTGCATTGCGTTCCCGCCATAAAACGTCTACGTAAACAATGATAAACGATATTACATATCAAAATTCACTGTGCCGTTTTATGTTAACAATGACAGAATAACCCGTAGGGCGCGACGACTCGGCGCGCCGATGTATAAATTTTAAGGCAACAACATGTAAAACGTAAAAAATTCACACAAAAAAGGGCCCGCAACGCGGGCCCTTTCGTTTTGTGGGGAGTATGTTACTCCACAACATTTTTACTCGATTTCTCCGAATCCTTTCCACTGTTTGAAGCCATCAACGGTGCTGTCAGTCCATGTAACAAGCGTTTCGGGATTGCTTCCTGCACTTATGGTAAGTATGCCAGTACCTTCCATGATATTGCCAAGAGCGGAAAGCTCTCTTGATTCAACAATCGGGGCCTTAAATTCTTTTTTCATATCAATCAGCCTCCTTTTTACAGTTCGGGAATGAAGTCCTGAGCGGCGTCGGCGCCATCGGCTTCAAGTTCCTCGATGAGTGTTTCTACAAATTCAATGTTCACGCTGTCAAGAGACAAGGTGATTGCCTCGGCGGTTCCGGCGTCAAGTGTAATTGTACCGGTGCTCTTATTAATCGACAGTTGAGTATAAACCTTGCCGTCTTCCGCCCCTTCCAAAGTATTAGCTATAGCCGTACTTCCAACATAAATTGTGTTGCCTTTAAGTATAAAGCCCAAACCAAGAGTCTTCGCTTTACCAACAACTTCAACAGTTAATGTTTCAGTCTCAGCGCCTGAAAGGTCAAGAATCTTATCCGTGACAGAATCAAGTTGGTTTTCAGTCGAATAGTATATACCACCATCAGCAATAATCTTGTTCAAAGCACTCTTTTTCGTCTCGGGAATCGTTTCTTCATCTTGAACTTTCAAAATTTCATCCACAACAAGGCTATACAAACTTACAGCCCCGCTCCTGACGCCTTCAACGGCGTCAACTATGGATGCGGCATAGATACGGTTGGTGTTTTCAGGCGTTATGGCTATACCTGTCTGATCACCGGTAAGCTCTGCAGGAGCTTCCTCTGTAACAGCCTCAAGAGTTCCGCCGGCTTTGGCCTCGTGGTAAACCTTAATTGTCTGGCCGGCCTTACCTCCGTCAAAGTTGATGGTAAAGTCAGTACCGTTCCAGCCGAGTTCAGCCGTGGGAGCGGCGGGTACTTCTGCATGATGTACCTGAATGTTGGTTACTTCAATTGAATCGTCTTTAGTTCCACTTGTATCATCTTCGCCATTATTCATGCAGACTAAAGCATCAATGGTATTATTTTTGCGGTAACCGTGTTCGCCGCTGGAAGCGGAATTGCCCTCACTGTCAACAATGGTGGCATTATATTTATGCTTTTGTGCATCAACGTCTACCAACACTGTATATGTCCCGCCTACCGTGAGATCCATAATTGGAACATCATCGCCGCCATCGTTTTTACTTGGATCATTTACTTCTACACGTTTGCCGTCGCCAGTGCCGTTCACTGGTACAAATTTTTCGTTAAATCCCAAACATATCTGGCTGTTGCCAAAATAATCTACGCCTTTTCCACTGTTGTCAAGGAATACCCATTGATCTTTAAATCTGTTGATCTTAACCGTAAATTCGATGACAAATCTGTCTTTTGTCACAGCCTGTGGGAACTTTATATATTCCGCTCTATCTTGATGGTTTTGTACCGTCTTAGCTTTAGTATCGGGGAGGCTATATGTCTTTTCAAGACGTTCAACAGTTGCGGAAGCCTTTAGGTCATCAATGCCGTCAATGGTACCTGCTACTTCTCCACTTGCTGTCTTTTCGTCTACGTCCCACGTTACATTTACGACCTCATCATCATACGTGTCTACACTTGCATCCAGCTTAACAGTTTTAGGAAGATTGGCGGCATAATCGCCTACCGCCGTAACTTTAACTTCTTTGTTGCCGGTTATAGTTGCCAGAACTTTGCCGGAAACATAATAAGTTTTTCCCTTGGTGTAGGTATCTTCAAAAGTATTGTTTGAGTAAATATTCTTGCCTACGCGGGTGGCAGCAAGACGGTCAGCTTCAATTTTTACTTTGCCGTCTTCCGTGACTTCCTCAACATTGTTTTCTTTGGCGATTACTTTGCCGTTTTCCTGCCCGTTGTCGGTGTAAACAATGTTGTAGTGCTTATCGGTATCAAGGTAGTCCAACTTATAGAGTACGAAGTTATCGTAAATCGGATCGGCATCATTAAAATACGTGCTGGCAATGCCAAGTTTTGTCTGATTTGCAGCGGTTTTAACAACAAATCCCTTAGGAATGAATTTTCCGGCTGCAAGATTGATATGACCGTTGTCAGAATTTTTATAATCGCCGTATGTAGTCATATTTGACATATCGTCCGCAGCTGTATATATCCACGCATACTGATTGAAATTACCGCCGCCATTTTGTACGGAAGCCGTAGCGTCAAAGCCAATAAAATATCTGGTATCAGGCTCTACTGTCCAACTCGTATCAAACGTGTTGCCGTTGTCACTGGCATTATTGCTCTTTGAACTTTTTGTCAAAAGAGCATGGCTTCCCTCAGAACTAACTCCGGTTGTCAAAGTAAACCTTGAACTATCTTCCGAAAGCGATTTTCCGTCTGAAGAGGTCCAGCCATCAAGACCTTCTTCAAAACCGGCGTTTTGGGTTATGAGATTATCGCCGACAATATTTTTAAACTCTCTAACCGTAACCTTTGCTGTATCAGTATTACGGCCTACAACTATTGTTTCTTTGGATATAACTTCATAAAGTTTGTTGTTGTAAACGTAATAGTTACCAATATTCGGAGTATAGCTTGCGCCCTCAAAATATTTAGACGTTTCCGTAACAGTATTGACAGTGTCACCGGTTTCTGTTACCACCTGCATCTTAACAGTTTTATATTCTTTGAGAGCAAGTTTAAATTCCGAAACATTCATACTGTATTTGCCCGCTTGCAGATATACAGTGTTTTCTACACCTTGATCTACTATATCAGTTATATCAATATAGGACGTTTTTGTTTCGTTTTTTACATACACTGTTTCTGGGTCATATTTGGGCTCGCCTGTGAGTTTTTTTGAAATGTAGGGCCTCATCCAGTCGTTTTTGACATTGTTTTCTCTTAATTGAGCTGTCACCTCAGCTACAAGCCTTTTATCACCCGAAATAGAAGGGGCCGTAAATTTAACCTCCGCATAACGAAGTGTACCAAAGTCGCCGTCTCCAGACGAAGCGAGAGAATAAAGAATTCCGGCAATACTGCCTGTGCCCCCCTTGGATATCATTGACGGGTTTTCAACATTATCACTGTAAGTAATGGAAGTAACGTCAACAGATGTGTCCTTGGTAACAATGGAAGACGGCTCAAGGTCAGTTGTAAAAGTCGAACCATTATCTCCACCTACAACAGCGGTAGTTTTATTGAAAATTACTGTGTCGCCATCTTTGTTTGTTCCTTCATAGGCAGGGACATCAAATTCAACGCCCTCAAATGCGGTATAGGTGTAAGGATCAGTTAATGCTTCGTCGTTATATTTGTAGTTTACGGTCTGTGCTTTTCCTTCGAATGTTTGGCCACCTACTGTGATTTTTACATCTTTTATATAATTGTAAATCGTGCCGGAGGTGATGTCAAGGCCCTTGCCCATATCTCCTTTGTAGCGAAAATCCCACTGGTCAGGAGTGCCAATGCCATTGACCGTACGGCCACTATAGGTTCTACTGCGTGTAAAGCCAGAAATGGAGGCATCTGTGGCGGTAAAAGTAACAGTGTAATTATTATCACTTGTATTGTTAGTTACCTCAATTTTGAGCTTAGATAAACCTTTAGTATATTTTACGCCACTCTTAATATTGCTAGCTGATCCACCGTTGCCGTCTGTACCGGAGTCTGTACCGAAACTTCCCAATACGCCACTCTCGGCGTCTCGGTCAAAAGCAAATACACCATCGTTGGGAGCGGCAAGAACGAATGTCGCAATGTTGCCACCCTTGGCATCTTTGATCATAAAATCTCTGTAACCGCTTTCCGGACCAACGAGTGTGAACTCGATTGAATAGGTGTTCGCACCTTCTCCATATGCCGTCGCCGCACTGGCCGTCAACCCAAACATGGGCACTACTGTCAAGACCATGGCGAGGACCACGGCCAACGACAGAATCTTTTTGATTCTCATTTTTAATTTCCTCCCTAAATTTAATTTGTTGTTTGTTTTTATAACGATATTTAGTCGGACTTCCTATAAGGGAATATTATCGGAAGTGGACGGACACGCCACATTGAGCCGGGTTCCGCAGTCGACCTCTACTTTACGACGGCTCAAATCGGAGGGCGGTTGACACGCTCCAACAATATCGGATTATAAAAAATCCCCTATCATTACAACTTAAATATAGCACAAACCAACAAAAATGGCAAGGAGATTTGATGTTTTTCCTCAAATTGTTAGTGTAGAAAATCGCGTCACTTTTTTGTGCAAGTTGTACAAATTCGCGGCGTATTGCCGGGAATTGTTGGCGAGAAGTAACAGCATAAGGGGGCGGCCTTTGGCGGAGCCGACTGATGAGGCGTAACAGCAGGCGGCGTTATTTTATTATAAAATTTTCTTGCATTTTGTCAAATACTGTGCTATAATGTCTTTTGGATAGAGCGCAAGTAGTGGGACGGTTAGCCACCAACACCTTCATTATACAATGGAAGGAGGTGGTTTGTGATGTCGGAGCAGGAGTTCATTATTTTATTCTTGGTAATGATACTTTTGATTTTCACCATCATAAAAAAATAACTGCCCCCTTAGCTAAATGGGCAGTTATTTTTTAACTATCCTTTTCGGCTAACCGTTTTACGGGCTTGCCTCTATCTATTTTTATTATACACGATTATTTTTACTTTGTCAAGCATTTTCGCATAAATTTATAGGTGGGGCCGTAAAAAAATGGCGCAGATCGTTCAAGGGCTTAATGACTTAATTTAAGGCAAATATGAGTGTTATAATATAAGTCGATAAATATAAAATAATTGCATTAATGTAGAAAATTCGCCCTAACGAGCGAATTTTCTCATTTTTTAAGCCCTTGAACTACGAACGAAAATCACCCTCGGCGTACCTATGTACGCCGTCGGGAGGGCTTTCTCGGCGGCAGGCATTCGCCTGTTTACACGCCGCTTCGCGGCGCCGCCTGCGAGAGCTGATTTTCGTCCGTTCTGCACGATTTTTTTGACCGGCCCCCGTGCCTCCATGTTACAGAGCGAGTTTTTTACACCCCTTTTTGAATGACTTATCAAACTATCCAGCTTTCGTCGCTTGGGTTATCCCTGAATTTGAGTATCTTCGCCCCGTCCTCGGCCTTTATATAACCGTCGGCGGCGGCAACCTCGACCACCGCGTCGATGTTGGAGAGGCTGACGTTCTTTACATTTGCCTCGGCCAGACGCTCGACGCCCTTCTTCATGCCGTAGGTGAAGATGCTGGCGATGCCGAGGACATCGGCCCCGGCCTCACGGAGAACCTTCACCACCTCAAGGACGCTGCCGCCGGTGGAGATGAGATCCTCGACCACTACCACCTTTTGGCCCGGCTCAAGCTTGCCCTCGATCTGGTTGGCGCGGCCGTGATCCTTGGCTCCGCCCCTAACATAGCCCATGGGCAGACCCATGAGATGGGCGGTGATGGCGGCGTGGGCGATGCCGGCGGTGGAAGTGCCCATGAGCACCTCTACGTCGGGATAGTTGGCCCTGATGACCTCCACAAGACCCTCCTCCACCTGGGTGCGCACCTCCGGCGCGGTCAGCGTCAGGCGGTTGTCGCAGTAGATGGGGCTTTTGATGCCGCTGGCCCAGGTGAAGGGCTGTTCC
The DNA here is from genome assembly GCA_947630975.1 of uncultured Clostridia bacterium. Taxonomy (GTDB): domain Bacteria; phylum Bacillota; class Clostridia; order UMGS1883; family UMGS1883; genus JAFLUQ01. Next base: position 9,691 of record CANRJP010000025.1, on the reverse strand, counting down.
GGCCGCAGGAATACCGCCCCGATGGACAGTAACGCCTTGGCGATCTTCTTTTCCATAGTATCATCCTTTCCGTGTATAATAATGTGCGTGGTTCTTAACCTTCCTCACGGCGAACATACTCCTCCCCGCCGAGGGTGAGGACGCCGCCGTCCAGCGAAATATCCACCTTCCTATCCTCGGTGACGGCCAGACGCTGAAAGCTTATCTCCCCCGTTTCGGTGAGGGTGTACTTGTCCCGCGTCTGTAACTCGATTTTTCCGCCGGAAAGGGTGAATTTTCCGTTTTCAGAGGAAAGCTCGCCGGGGCCGAAGTCCGCGTAGCTTATCTCGTAGGTGCCGTCCTCGCCGAAACGCACCGTGGCGGCGGAGTTTTCCCAGACGCCGACAATGTCGGCGGGCTCCGGCTTTTGGCCGCAGGCGGTTAATAAAACGAGGACGGAGAGGATAGAAAGAAGTTTTTTCATCGCGATACACCTATTTTTTTAACGAGGAATAAAGCCTGTACTGATATTCCTCATTCCTAATTTCCTACTCGTATTCCTTCACCATTTCCGCCCGAAGGTAGCCCCTCTCGCCGGAAACGGACTCGATATAATAGCCCCGGGAATAGTAAAAGCGGACTATCTCCGCCAGCTTGGCGGCGGTGTGGAGCCTTGCCCGTCTCATGCCCCGGCCACGGGCCAGCATATCCGCCACGTTGGACAGAGCCTTGCCGATGCCGTTGTTGCGGTATTGGCGGCTGACTCCGAAGCGGCTGACATAGGCGGTCTTTGAAGCGTCGTCAAAGGTGAGCCGCAGACTGCCGACCACCGCGTCCCCCAAATAGGCCACTATCACGGTCTTTTCCTTTATGTCCCGACGCACGTCCTCAACGGTCTCGCGCAGGGCCTCGATGTCGCTGAGCCCGGCCATCTCGCAGTATTTGCGAAAGGCCTCCCGCGTTATGGAGTATATGGCCTCCGCGTCGGCTTCCGTTGCCATGCGTATCTGGAACACTCCGTCCATGAACTATTCACCCCCAGCCGCAGGGCGGCGCTATTCCTAATTCCTCATTCCTCATTCCTAATTTGCCATAAGCTGCGCCATGACGGCCTTCTGGGCGTGGAGCCGGTTCTCCGCCTCGTCAAATATGACGCTGCGGGGGCCGTCTATGACCTCCTCGGTGACCTCGAAGCCCCGATAAGCCGGCAGGCAGTGGAGGAAAATGGCGTCGTCCTTCGCCTTGGCGAAAAGGGCGCCGTTTACCTGATAGCCCTCGAAATCCTTGATGCGCTGAGCCTTTTCCGCCTCCTGACCCATGGAGCACCATGTGTCGGTGCAGACCACGTCGGCGCCGGTTATGGCCTCGACGGGGTCGTGGGTCACGGTCACCTTTACGCCGGTGGCCTTGGCGTCGTTTTTGGCGTTTTCAACGACCTCGGCGCAGCACTCGTAGCCCTCGGGCGTGGCTACGGACACATCTATGCCCACCTTGGCGCAGCCGTAGAGGTAGGAGTGAGCCATGTTGTTGCCGTCGCCGATATAGGCCAGCTTAAGGCCCTCCAGTCTGCCCTTCTTCTCGGCCACGGTCTGGAGGTCGGCCAGCACCTGACAGGGGTGTACAAGGTCGGTAAGGCCGTTTATCACGGGAACGCCGCTGTACTTGGCAAGATCCTCCACGTCGGACTGCTTGAAGGTGCGTATCATGATGCCGTCCACATAGCGGCCCAGCACGTTGGCCGTGTCGTAAATCGTCTCTCCCCGGCCAAGCTGAATGTCGGCGGAGGACAGGAAAATTCCCTGACCGCCCAACTGATATATGCCGGTCTCGAAGGAGACGCGGGTGCGGGTGGAGGACTTGGTGAATATCATGGCCAGGGTCTTGCCCTCCAAAATGGGGTGCTTCACCCCGGCCTTAAGCTCCTTCTTGAGCATACCGGCCAGAGCGAGAGTTTCCAAAATATCGTCGGTGCTCCAGTCGTGGAGCGTCAGTAAATGCTTCTGATTCATGCCAATGCCTCCCCAAGCTTCGCGATAAAAATGTCTATATCCGTTTTGGAAATGATAAGGGGCGGGAGTATCCGCAGGGTGTGGCCGCCCACGCAGCCCACCAGCACCCTGTCCTCAAAGAGCTTTTTCTGAACCTCCGCCGCCCGGCCTTGGGGCATTTGGAGGCCGATCATCAGGCCCTTGCGGCGTATTTCCAAAATATCGGGGGAGTTAAGGGCCTTTACCCTCTCTTCAAAGTAATCCCCCATTTTGCGGACGTTGTCAAGGATATTTTCTTTTTCAAAGGCCTCGAAAACCGCCATGCCCGCCGCCGTGGCAAGGGGATTTCCGCCGAAGGTGCCGCCGTGGTCGCCGGGCTCGAAGCCCTTCGCCGCGAACTCCTTCGCGCAGAGGGCGCCGATGGGTACGCCGTTGCCCAGAGCCTTTGCCAGAGTGAAGATGTCCGGCTCCACGGGAGTGGTCTGATAGGCGAACATCTCGCCGGTGCGGCCCATGCCGGTCTGAACCTCGTCAAAAATCAGCAGAATGTCCCGCTCGTCGCAGAGCTTGCGAACCTTGAGCAGATATTCGTCGGTGCAGAGGTGAACGCCGCTCTCGCCCTGCACGGCTTCAAGCATAATGGCGCAGGTCTTGTCGGTGACGGCGGCTTCCAGTCCCTCAAAGTCGTTGATGTCCACGTGCTTGATGCCGGGAACAAGAGGCTTATAGGGCTTTTGATACTTGGGCTGGCCGGTGGCGGCCACGGTAGCCAGCGTCCTGCCGTGGAAGGAGTTGTTGAGGGTGATTATCTCGTACTTCTCCTTGCCCTGCTTATAGTAGTATATTTTCGCCAGCTTCATGGCTCCCTCGTTGGCCTCGGCGCCGCTGTTGCAGAAAAACACCCGATCGGCCACGGAGCAGTCGCATATCTTCTTCGCCAGCAGAGCCTGATTTTTTATGTAATACAGGCTGGAGGTGTGAAGGAGCTTGCCCACCTGCTCCTGAACGGCCCTGGTAAAGCCCTCGTGACAGTGACCCAGAGCCGTCACCGCTATGCCGGCGAACATATCCATGTAGTCCTGTCCGTCCTCGGTGTAGAGGTACATTCCCCTGCCACGGTCGAAGGCTACGGGCAGACGCTTGCCGAAGGTATTCATATAGTATTTTTCGTCAACAGCCATGATCTCCTGTACAGTCATGGTAAATTCACCCCTTGGGAAATAAAATATGTATTATTATACACCAAAATTTATAATTATGCAATAGGAAAATGAAAAATTTTTTTATTTTTTTTAAATTATTTTTCCACAGGGTTTTTCGCATAATATCATAAGGAAAATCGGCCCCGACGGACGGCCGCGCGGCGTCGAAACGGGCGGCTTCGCCGTCTTTGGGGCCGATTTGTTTCCTTATTTATAATTCTTCTCCAGCCGGGAGCGTATGGCTCTGATAAAATCCAGAGAGTTGACTACAGTGGGCGCGGGGCCTTCCCACAGGGCCGCAAGATCCTTTGTCACGGTGCCGCTCTCAAGAGTGTCGATGCAGGCGGCCTCCAGCCTGTCGGCGAAGTCGGAAAGTGCCTTGTTGGCGTCCAGCTCGCCCCGCTTGCGGAGGGCACCGCTCCATGCGAATATGGTGGCGACGGGATTGGTGGAGGTCTCCTCCCCCTTCAGATACCTGTAATAGTGGCGGGTGACGGTGCCGTGGGCGGCCTCGTACTCATAATTGCCCTCGGGGCTTACCAGTACGCTCGTCATCATTGCCAGCGAACCGAAGGCCGTGGAAACCATGTCGCTCATAACGTCGCCGTCGTAGTTCTTGCAAGCCCAGATATAGCCGCCCTCGCTGCGTATCACGCGGGCCACGGCGTCGTCGATGAGGGTGTAGAAATACTCGATGCCCAGCGACTCAAATTTCTCCTTATAGTGCTTTTCAAATATATCCTGAAAAATCAGCTTAAAGGTCTGGTCGTACTGCTTGGATATGGTGTCCTTGGTGGCGAACCAGAGATCCTGCTTTGTGTCGATGGCGTACTGGAAGCAGGAGTGAGCGAAGGACTCGATGGAGCTGTCTTTGTTGTACAGACCCTGAAGTACGCCGGGGCACTCGAAGTCGTAGACCGTCTCACGGAAGGAAGCGCCGTTCTCGCCGGTGAACACCAGCTCCGCCTTTCCCTTCTCCGGCACACGGTACTCGGTGCCCTTGTACACGTCGCCGTAGGCATGACGGGCAATGGTAATGGGCTTTTTCCAGTTGCGGACGGCGGGCTTGACATGGCTGATAAGGATGGGCGCCCGGAACACCGTGCCGTCAAGGATGGCGCGGATGGTGCCGTTGGGGCTCTTCCACATCTCCTTTAAGTGATATTCCTCAACACGTTGGGCGTTGGGGGTGATGGTGGCGCACTTCACGCCCACGTGCCACTTCTTGATGGCCTCGCCGGCGTCGTGAGTAACCTTGTCGTCGGTCTCGTCACGGTAGGGCAGACCCAGATCGTAATATTCGGTATTCAGCTCCACAAAGGGCAGCAGCAGCTCGTCCTTTATCATCTTCCAGAGGATACGGGTCATCTCGTCCCCGTCCATCTCCACGATCTTATTTTCCATTTTGATTTTTTCCATATCTATCACTCCTTGGCGTTATTGGCGTAGTAATTCATGAGACAGCCGTCCAGAATGATCTGCTTTTCGTCGGCTGTGAGGCCGCTGACGTGCAGGGTCAGGGGCTCGGTGGAGCCGTCCTCCTTTATGACGGTGGCGGGTATATCCTCTCTACCCTCGGCTATGGCCTTACGGATGCCGGGCACAAACACATAGTCCCCCGCGTTATAGTTAAACTCGGTGTCCCTGTCTATTGTGAAGGGCAGAATGCCCCAGTTGATGCAGTTGCTGCGGTAGCGCTTAGTGGCGAACTCATAGCAGATGTTGCCGAAGCCGCCCAGCACCTTCTGACATGAGGCCGCCTGCTCCCTTGCGGAGCCGTCGCCGGGCTTGTTGGCGAACACGCAGGAGCCGAACTGGGTATTTTCCATGAGCGCTTCCACATTGCCCACCTTTACCAGAGCTTCGACCAGCTCGGCGGGCTTTTCACCGGCCCGCCGCCGTGCCTCGACGGCGGCTGCGGCCTTGCTGCGGCCCACATATTCGGGCACCCGTCGGGAGAGCGCGAACTCGCTCAGGCGCAGGGGATTGCTGCGGTAGGAGCTGGTCTCGCCGGAGGGAATAAGCTCGTCGGTGGTGGTGACCTCGTCGTGTATCACCGCCGCCAGCTTGAGCAGCAGATTGTCGGCCAGTGGGTACATTTTGGGCCAGTCGGTGATGTTGGGGCCGAGGCGGAGCTCATAATCGGGGTCGGCCTTGCCGAAGCCCTGATAGACACGCTTTTCGTAAACGCCCTTATCAAAGGCGTAGGTCTTGTCATACTCCGGTATTTCCACGTCCGTGGCCGCCGTAAGCACGCCCTTGTTGAGAGCCGTGGCGGCAATGGAACGGGCGTCCATGAGAGCCACACCGCTGAGCTGGCCTTCGCCGGGCTTGGAGCCCTCGCGGTTGGGGAAGTTGCGGGTGGTGTGGCGTATGGAAAGGCCGCTGTTGGCGGGCACGTCCCCCGCGCCGAAGCAGGGGCCGCAGAAGCAGGGCTTGAACACCGCTCCCGCCTCCATGAGTCGGGCCTGAACGCCGCCGCGCACCAGAGCCAGATTTATGGGAGTGCTGCTGGGGTATACGGAAAGGTTGAAATAGCCGTCGCCGATGTCGGCCCCGTCAAGGATGGCCGCCGCCTCGCAGATATTTTCGTACATCCCGCCGCTGCATCCGGCGATAACGCCCTGATCCACCGTGAGCTTGCCATCGACCAGCTTGTCAGTAAGGCTGAACTTCACCTTGGGGCCGAACTGCTCCGCCGCGGCCTTCTCCACCTCTCGGAGGATGTCGCCGGGGTTCGCCTGAAGCTCATGCACGGTATAGGCGTTGGACGGATGGAAGGGCAGGGCTATCATACACTCTATCCTGCCGAGGTCGATTTTAATGACACGGTCATAGTAGGCCCCGTCGTCGGGCTTAAGCCCGGCGAAGTCCCCGGGCCGTCCGTGAATGTCATAGAACTCCTTTACTCTTTCGTCCGTGTGCCAGATGGAAGAAAGACAGGTGGTCTCGGTAGTCATAACGTCTATTCCTATGCGGAAATCCATGGACAGGCTTGCCACGCCGGGGCCGGTGAACTCCAGCACACGGTTCTTGACAAAGCCGTTTTTGAAGGTGGCTCCCACCAGCGCTATTGCCACGTCCTGAGGGCCTACGCCCTTTTTTGGTGTGCCCTCGAGATAGACCAAAACCACCTCAGGAGCGTTCACGTCATAAGTATTTTTCAGTAGCTGCTTCACCAGCTCGGGGCCGCCCTCGCCCACGCCCATGGTGCCCAGAGCGCCGTAGCGGGTGTGACTGTCGGAGCCAAGTATCATCTTGCCGCAGCCGCTCATCATTTCACGGGCGTACTGATGGATAACGGCCTGATTGGCGGGCACGTAAATTCCGCCGTACTTCTTGGCGGCACTGAGGCCAAAGACGTGGTCGTCCTCGTTTATGGTGCCGCCCACGGCGCAGAGGCTGTTGTGGCAGTTTGTCATGGCGTAGGGCAGCGGAAACTCCTTAAGGCCGCTGCCGCGGGCGGTTTGGATTATGCCCACATAGGTGATGTCGTGAGAAATGAGAGCGTCGAACTTTATCCTCATTTTGTTCCTGTCCGCCCCGGTATCGTGGGCACGCATTATCTTATAGGCCATTGTGCCCTCACGGGCCTCGTCGGGGAGCCGTGTGCCTTTGCCGCTGATCCTTCCGTCGGAAAGGAAGGCTCCGCCCTCCAAAAGCTCCACTCCGTTTATATTTGTATTATTCACGATTTTTCCTCCGTTTCCTGATTTCACCTTTGAAACTCAATATTTTAAACTATTATAACATAATTTTGCGCCTATATCAAGTGTTCATAAAATAAAATTTGTTTTCGGCTTTTTCATATTATACTTCCCAATTTTATCACGGCGGCCAGCACCGGCTGATGCACCAAATAAATCTCAAAGGCGTGACGGCCCGGCCATTCCAGCCATTCCGGCCCCTTATGTTCAAGAAAGCGCAGCCAATCCCGCCGTTCAAAAATACCGTAGAGAAAATAACCCGCCATAAACAGGAACAGCCAGGGTATGAACGGATAATAGTCGGCGGAGAAAAATCCCCCCGGCGGAAAGCCCAGCCAGGCAGTCAGCCAATTCCTGTACAGTGCGTCCGGCAGCTTTACGGCTCCGAAAAAAAGCTCTCCCCGCCAGAGGTTCCACGTCGAGGCAAAAGCGGCGGCGCACGCCGCCAGTCCCAAAAAGGCGGGACAGCGGGACAGCACCCGGTCAAGCGGTATCATGATCAGCATTGCGCCGCCCAAAAGCGTGAGTATGCCAAAAAGCACACGGTTTTCGGGCATAAAAATCAGTGTCGTCAGCGAAACGGCGGCTCCTCCGGCAAAGACGGTCAATCCCCGCCGGAGCCTGCGACGCCCCAGCCGCCAGCAAAAGCCGGACAGCAATATAAATGTCAGACAGATGCTCTGCTGCCATATCTGCCCCGGCAGGCCCTCAAACCAATCAGCCTCAAGACCTCCCATATACACAAGATCCCACATGAAATGGTACAGAACCATGCTTATGACCGAAAAGCCGCGTACAGCATCCAAAACACAGTATCTTTTCATTTTTATTATCCACGGAATGAGATCATATCCATAATATCGGCGTTTTCCATACTCTCAGTTCGGCCGTTTTGAGAATTCCGGCGGACGCCGAGGCGAATTAAGCTGACGAGCAGAACTATTGCCATTGATATCAGGATACCCGCCGCATAACCGGCAAGAGCCGCCAGCATCGGAAGCTCCGGCCTCGGCGGAACAGTCAGTATTTCGGTGAGGGCCTCTGCGGCCCCGTCTATATACGCCCGCGCCCTTTCCCCGGCGCCTTCAGTCACGGCCACGTCGGCCCGCATCAAATCAACCAGATTGTGATAGTAATCCGCCTTAATTCCGGCCAGACCGGCTTCTATCTCCTGCTCCATATAATCCTTTACCCGGTCGAGATAAGACAGGGCGGAGCCGTCCTCGGCGGCCTTGCGCATCTCCTGTGCTCTGGCGAGACCGGTGTGATTGGCCGAATCCTTATGCTCGGCCAGTCTCTGATAGTGTGTCCTTACCTCTTTCAGGTTTATAGCGGCCTTGTTGTTAAGTATCTCGGCCATCGCGGAGGAGAGCTGATAGCGCATGACATTCTCGACCTTTTCGGCGGCGGCGCTGCCGGGCTTCAGGTCAAGGCCGTCGCAATAGTCGAGCAGGGACTCCGCCGCGTAAAGATACTCTCCGCCGGAGCTTGGAAGGCTGGGCGTCTGCTTTTCGCTCAAAGGCAGGGCGGCCACCGCCGACGCGGCGGCAAAAAATATTCCCACCGCCAGTATTACGCCCCGGCGGGCCAGCAGGCAGCGGCGCAGATCTCTCAGCCTTCGCCCTTTCAGTCCCCTCTTCTTTACTTTGCCCAGATACGCCATTATTACGGAGGTAATGATGGCCGTCAAAATAAGAGCGGCAATTATGAACGCAATCAATAATCCGTTGTCGGCTCGGGACTTTCTTTCCACACTGTTTTCACCGATGAGCTCCGCGGCGTTTTCGGCGGCGGCGTTGACCTCCGGCCCGCTCTTTTCGACAAGGGAGAGATAGGCGTAATTGCGGTTCAGCTCCTCCGTCAGCTCGCCGGCCCTGCGGGAATACCGGTCGGCCAGCTCCGCCAAATAGTCCAGCTCGCCGCTCCGGTTAAGCTCGGTATAAGCCGTATAATAGACGTCGCTTATCAGGTCGGCCTCCTGTTTTTTCAGCTCCAGCAGATAGTCCCATATGTACAGCCGCCGTATCTCCTCCTTGGGGTCACGGGCGGCGCCGCTGTTATAAACATATTCCAGCATTTCATCGGCTCCGGCCGCACCGTTGACGGCGGCCTCCTGAGCGATCTGCAAATAATCCGCCGAGGCGGCGGAGCATATCAGCAGCGCCGTCGCCACGCAGACGAGGATTTTTATTTTCATGTTACCACCTTTTCCTTTTTGTATCTTAATTCTATCACACGCACGGTAAAAAATCAATATTTTTATTGAATTTGTAAAAAAACTCCCCGACTTATTGACTTTTGGCCGTCCATGCTGTTATAATATAAGTAATAAACGCGAAAGGATATTTGTCATGCTGAGTTATAATGAAATCGTGGAAAACATACGCCGCGCCAACGGCTATTGGCAGAGCAACGTCGGCCCGACGCAGGAGACCAACGGGGTTCCCGTACCCTTTTGGGACACGGCGGCCTATCACACCGGAAACATGGAGGCCTATTTCACTTTGGGGGACGAGGCATACCGGCGCTACAGCGAGGCCTGGGCCGAACACAACGGCTGGTGGGGCCACCCCACAAAGGCCGATCCCGCCGAATGGACCTTCGGCTACAGTCAGGATCCGGACTCAAAAGCCGCTCTCTTCGGGGACTGGCAGACCTGCTTCCAAACCTATCTGGATCTCTACGTTCTTGAGCCTGACCCCCAAAAAATCCAACGGGCAAAATTTGTATGCGACTGTCAGCTTTCCACCGGCGAAAACGGCTATTGGTGGTGGGCCGACGCCCTGTATATGGTGATGCCGGTTTACATAAAGCT
>CANRJP010000024.1 GCA_947630975.1 uncultured Clostridia bacterium | reverse complement strand
TAACGTCATTCCCCCAAATACCTCCTTACCAGTGCCCTAATGCCGCTTGCCTTGAGATTATCCAGATCGTCAACTAACGGATCATCCAGCCCGCCCAACACGTCAATTAAGGCCCTCAGCGCCTCTCTGCACGTGTACAAATCCTTGAACATATCATCCTCAACAATATAAAAATCCTTATTGTCACCGAATGATACCGCTACCGCATAATCTGATTTACCAGTAGCCAACGCCTGAGCTTTCGCCTTTTCCAGCCATGCCCGTTTTACAGATATACTGTCACAGGGTACCATTTTTGTCTTTGCCTCGATAAACAACTTACCGGATACTACATCGCCTTTTAAAAACGGTGTGGAGCCTGACCCTATCACTTGCCGCCCGCCTAACGCCTTAGCTATCCGCCGCTCCTGCTCATCACTCTTAGCCCTTGTACTTTTCGCCATCATTTACCATCCCCTTCAGCTTTCGCCGTCTTTGCGGCCTCCTTTGCCTCCGCTGTCCGCTGTGCCTTATACTCATTGTATTTCTGCCTGTACACATACGACTTGCCGAAAATGTTCCACGCCGCCTTGACAACGTTAGGCTCATAAGGGCGAATTTTCTCCAGATCATCAACCGCCTTATAGCTTATGGGGCAACCGCAACAGCCTGTACGTGTTAAACCGTAAACCTCATAGGCATCTGAATATTTAATACCGTAATGCTCTTTATACCATGCCTTATCCTTATCCGATACATAATATAACGGCCTCAATCTGTACTGACCGCTTGCCGTTTCGGTAAAACACAGTGATGTATTATCTTGCCGGGGTACAGACCTCATACCGCCCTCATCCCGCCGCTCACCGGTAATGATCATTTCATAATCCTTTTGCACCCTGTGTGCCACCTGTTTTTTGCAATAATCACAGCATTTCGCACTTACACAGAAATCAGGCGGATACTCACCAATAAAATCCCGCATATACTTTGACGAATTTATCACTAACTGAATGTCAGGCCGGGGCTCCCCCGCTGAATTACAACAACACAGGAAATTTATTACACTTTCACATTTTGGGTACCGCTCTTTCAGCTCCTTACGCTTTGCGGCCTTATCCTCCGCCTGATCATACTCTTCAGCTATCGACAGGGGAATACCTTTCTTTTGCCATTCTTCCAGCCCCGCCGACATGATCTTAGACACAAACGGTATGCCATGTGTTCTTGCCGACTGCACAATACTAACTTTCGGCCTACACTCTTCAATCTCCACGCCGTACTTTGCCGCCGTTTCCTTCACATGATCTTTAATCGCTTTCATTTCCAGCCCCGTATTAAAAAATACGTATTTAACAGGCGGGAGCTGACCGTCAAACATCGCCCGTGTACGTTCGATCAGATCAATCATTATATCACTGTCCGACCCGCCCGAGTATGAACATATCGCCTTTGGATGCTGTCTAAGCCGTGTAGCAATTATACCCATAATTGCCTGAAATTTCGCCGGGGCCTCAAAATCCGCATAGGCCGGGCGATCTGTATAAACTCTACTCCTGTACACTTCACTCATAATAATTTCCTCCGTTTTTTTTGCTACCATGTCTTTGACCGTTCTATTTTTTCGCCGTTATAGATACTGTTTTGCCCCTCCATAAACCCTATAAAATATGCTGTACTATCCCGGAGGGTTTCATAATTCGCACACCCTGTAGCGTCTGCATCGTGTAGACTACCTACATTCCACGCACCACAGGCGTATTCATGAATACATTCCGAACATTTTCTTGCCGCCGTTTTCCGTTTCTTCATCTCATCGGCCCCCAACTAAAAATACTTCCACAAGATAGAGGCCCCAATAACGGCCAACCCCAAAATCGCAAATATAATCAGATTATCCACGACATACCGCCCTCACTTTCCAGAATTTTAAAAACCGTTCCAGCGTTGGATAACTCAGCGTTTTACCCGCCGCCCTGACATATAACATACCGCCGTCACAATGTGTAGTTATGGGGTATACCCGGCCATTCATCAACGGATAATCAGATATACCCCGATATTCCGCTTTAATCATATTTCACTGTCTCCCCGATACGCCGCTCCCGCTCTGCAATTAACTTTTTGCTGGCGTCTGTAGCCAACTGTGAAATCATCGCCCCAATCAGTTTATCGGATAACGATGCCGCCGCCTTAGCCCGTGAGGGGAAATGCCTGCCAATAGCGGCCCCTGTAGAATTTTCCTGTAAAACCCAGCCCGTATCACCGCCGTTATTATGTACGCCCATACTCAACGGCTCACGGCCTTCAACTGGCACCTCAAAGGCGTACCCATGCACCGGCTCAAACCGGTATAACGGCTCATTCGTCTGCACATTCCGCCCGTCCTGCATTGTTTTGTACAGTGTTGCCTCTTTGTACTTCATACGTTTATCTCCTTTGCAATTTTTTGATAGTCTATCATAATCACAGGCCCCGGCAATTTTTAGACAAAAAAAAAGAGAGGCCCGAAGCCTCTCCAGATAAAATTTTTTATACCCGCCAACTTTTGCCGCAATTATTACATACAGCCATTGTTTTATGTATGCTTTTGGTCTTGTAGCCCTTAGGTTTAAAGATCGCCGCTATCAGGGCCGGGAGTGTAAACACCAGCCATTTACAGGGTACCCACCACCAGCCTACACACAGCCACCAGATAACGCCGTGTTTTTTCTCTTTGAGCTGCGTTTCCGTCACCATCTGAACCGTTACATTTTCACTGCCACACTTAGGACACGTCATAATAAATACCTCCTATTTTTTACAAATTTCAATTAACATTTCGCTCCACGCCACAGCATCATCTTCCCCCAACATCCGATGTTCACAATCGGTGTAGGGGAGCCGTGCAATTTCCGCATTTCCTTCAACAAGTAAACCAGCTCTGTCAATCCCCCTCCGTTCGATGTTTTGTAAATGATGCCGGAATTGATGTAAAAACGCCCGCACATCCGGCTCCGTCAAATAGATCTCCAGCGTTTCAGGTACATAATTGCTATCACGTACCCAACACGTTATAACCGGTATTCTTACCTCATACGCCTGAGATAACGCCGTATCCAGCGCCCTAAGGGCCTCTAACGCCGCAATTTCATCATCGGGAATACCAGCCTCAAAATATTCTTTGACCGGCCCTACAGCCTTACAGGCGCTAAAATAACGGTTGTATAAACTGACCCTATCCGCTATCCGCATATCCAGCCCTCCAACATCATTATATACCACCCTGTAGAAATTTGCAAGGGTTTTTTCAAAAATCAGTGAGAGCGCCATACCCACTGTACAGCGCCCTCACCGTTAACCTTGCCTTACTGAATTTCAGCTACCTCAACGATGTACTCGAAGCTGTCGGCATCGAAGGGGTAAATGTCATTCTCGCCAAACTCGCTTACGATCTCATCCATCGAGTACAGGCCGTCAACCTCTGCAAAAGCCGCCCTGAGCTTTTCAACGATCTCATCCTCGGAACCTGTGTAAACGTCAACCCCTGTTGTAATGTCGCAACCGTTAGAGTTAACAGCTAAGGAATAAGCTCTCTCTCCGTCTGTAGCTACAACCTCATTAAAAGCGTTGGTCTTTGTGAAATAGTACTTTGTCATTTTGAACATCCTTTCAAATTTTAAGTTTTTGTGGGCTCCCCGGCCCTCCTTACAGTTATTATTATATACCCCCTATATAAAAATGTCAAGTCTTTTTTGAAAAAATTTTCTAAAAAATTGTACAAAGTATCCGGCCTGTTTTTGTGCATATTGTATACAGAAAAGCTCCCCCGTTGGGGAGCCTGTTTATACGTGAGCTGTTGCCCTGTTACCGTTGCCGCTGTAGAAAATTTCACACCCGGCATCCTCGCAAATTCGCTCCGCCGCACAACTGACATCATCTAACCACAATACAATTTTTCCATCCCGCAACAATGCAAGTATCAGCCGGGCAACTTCCAGCTTGCCGCCCGCCACAAGTGCCTTGTGTATGTCCATCAATCTATACCGTCTTAATTTCTTTTCCAGCATTTCAACAACCTCCTTAAAGTGAGGGGAGGGGGAGCGGCCCCCTCCCGGCCTGTTTCATTTGACTTCATGTACCAACACCCGAATGTGTAACCGCTGAATGTTGTAGCCACCGGCTAAGATACTTTCAACCCTTGCCTTGCCGTTCACACCTTCGACCCAGCCATTTAACGCCTTGCCGCCGTAGTGAATGTTGCCCCAATCTGTAACCTCGCCTGTAACCGCCTTAACACGGTTATACAGGTCTATGATAAACAACCCGGCCTCCCGCTTATTCTCAGTGTAAAACTCTTCCTCCGTCTTATTCAGCGCATCCTCCTGAGAATAGCTGTACATCTGCCTGTATGCCTTTCTGTCTATGTTACCGGCTAAATAATCCGCTTTAACCTTTTGCCACCGGCGCTTACGCTCCATGTCTGTCTCTGTCCAGCTCTGCGCCAATTCATCCCGCAACTGACTGAATATTTCCGGCATTTCCTTTGTTATAGTCTCTTCCAACTTAACTTGTTTTTCCAGCTTTGCCGCCCAATTAGCGGCGATCTCTTCAGCCTCCGCTAATTTTTCAGTAGCGCCCTGAATATCTTCTAACTTATGCTCATACTCGCATATAGCCCAATACGCATCTTCGCTTTCAGCACCGGGCATAACCCGGTAATACTCTTTATCATGTGTCCAGCCCTTAGCTACCAGCGTATTTAACTTTTTCTCCGCCGCCTGTTTATGCCGCTCAATCGTGGCCTTCCTCTTTTCCACAGCGGCTTGAGCCTTCTCAAGCCGCTCTTTCAATTCCTGTATAGTCATTTTGCAAACCTCCTTTTAGAATTGTGTTGCCGCCGCCCGGCATTTACTGAGAGAATTTTGTTCTAACGTGCACCAGCCGTTAGCGTTACCATTATCCAGCCTTACAAGCCCCATCAAAATATACTGACCGCTCTTACCGTTCTTTGCAAGCCACACCTGATCAATGTAACCGCCCCAACGTCTTACCCGCTTATCAACTGATTTAATCTCGCCTAATTTCAACATCATGTTTACCTCCTTAAGATTTCGTTATCCTGTTTACACTATTATTATATACCCCCTATATAAAAATGTCAATACCTTTTTGAAAAATTTTTTAAAAAATTTTATAACCCCTATATAAAAAGAAATGAGGGGCTTATTGCCCCTCAATCTGTAGTAATTGTTCAGCATTACAGATATAATACTGTGAATTGCTGACCACCTTATTATAGGCCGCCTCGCCCTCAAATTCATCAATAACGGCCCTTTCCTCCGGCTCCATTTCCTTATAAGATTTCTTGCCGTAGGAAGGAGGGAGCCACCCTTTTCTCTGTGAACCGAAAATATTAAATTTCTTTAATAATTCCTCATTCTTAAATTCAATGTGGCAAGTGCCTTTTTTGTAGAATGTTACATTAAAATATTTTAGTGGAATTTTTGACGTCTGCAACGTGTTCTTTGCCTCTGCCAACGCCGCACGTAAATCCAGATTATCAGTTAATCCGCCGTCTAAATAATCAAACACTTTCTCTATATCCGCCAATTTTTCTACAATGTGATAATCTGTAGGATTATAATACCCCGCCCATTCACTCCAACCACTCAGCGGAATTATAACCCGTTTGTTGATGTACCATGATTTATTTGTACACCAGCCATTGTAATAATGTATGTTTTTACTTGTATCCCAATACGCATATTTATGTGATAATTCGTCAAACAATGAAATAATCGCATCTTCCACGCCCTTTACAACGGATTTACTCATTTCTTCCCTAATGGTGTAGATGTTATACGTAGAAAAATCATATTCCGCCAACCGCTCTATCTGACTATTCCATTTATCCTTTAAATCCTTTGTCAATTTACCTGTAAATTTCGGGTTTTGGAATAACGCCTCCCAATACTTTGCCCTGACCCGTTCCAGAAATGTATTATGTGTAACGCCCTTGACATAACCCCGATCTACATAACCGCTAAATGTCAATGCTAACATATTTTTCTTGCCATCTTCCTCATTAAACCCCTTTTTGATTTTACTGCTTAACGCCTGAAATTCATCAATCAGCCTGATACCGGCCTCCGCCTCGATCTCATATTGTTTTACTATTGCTTTTATCAGATCATTTTCCGCCAATTCGTTAAACTGATTTTCGTCCACGGTATCACGATAACCCATATCCTCCGCTTTCTTCAGCGTATCATCAAATATAAATGATGTCTTTTCGGTTTCCGGAATAAACACTTTGACTATCGCTACCTCAATAGGTGTTTTCCTCTCTGCGTCCAAAAACGCACCCTGCACATATTCAATCTCCGCCCCGCAATCTTTCAGTTTTGAGGCTAACACTTTGCGCTCCGCCGTATAGGGATTTAACAATGTCTCAGCATTTAACAGACAAATAACAGAACCGCCGTTTTTCTGCATTTCCAGCATTTTCATTAAATGCTTTGCCCCCTGCGAAAACGGAGGATTACTGATAATCATATCATACTGTTTAAATGTGTGGTATGACAGAAAATCATCATGTACAACTTTGTAACCCTTACCGCCTAAAATCGACCGTAAATCCGGCTCGATCTCAATGCAATCAATGTCTAATTTATGTTCGGTACCCCAACGGCTCCGGCTCCTAAGATTACACAAATCCATTATTGCCTCAACCAGATCACCTTTTCCGGCGCTCGGCTCCAAAATCGTCTGAACACATTCCCACTTAACGCCTTTCAGCATCTTTTCAGCTAAACCCTTAGGCGTGGGGTAAAAATCCTTGTTGAACATGAAAATACCTCCCGTGATAATTTTGATAAAACATAATCACGGGAGGCAATCATTTTTAGATTATTGATTGATAAACTTTTTCCTTAAGGTATTCCAGCTCTGCGGGATTTTTGTTATAAAATTCCTGTACACCGGTAAAACCCTGTAATTTTATCTCTTTTCCGGCGCTATTTGTTAGTTTATACCATGCACCGGTTTGCACCAAAATGCCCAAAACTAACCCCAAATCCAGCGTATCTTTGACGGCATCCACACCCTGCACATAATTCAATGTGTATGTACCCAGCCGCCGATCATTCCGTGTAACCTTGTTCTTTTCCATTTTTACACTAACCAGATTACCCACAGGGGCATTAAAATTGCCGCTGACCTCTTTATATTTTTCGTCCAACAACGCCCCTTTTGTAAACCATAGAATTTCACTGCAAGCGTGTGTTAACGCCGTACCACAGGGGATTTTAAACGGCTTATAAGGGTTTCCGATATTCTCCCGTAACTGATTTAAAATCAAAAACGTACACTCAAACTTTTTACACAGTGGTACCACTTTGTCACAAAAGGCTTTCATCAACGCACTGTTACCGCCGTATGACTTCTCCTCAAGCCCTTTTTCGGCCACACCCTTAGGGGTAATAAATGGAGCACTATCCAACACCACAAAACCGATTTTTCCCGTCCGAATATAATCCAACAACATATCTAATAAATCTTCGCCATATTCACACTCAGGTTGAATTAAAATCACCCGTTCCCAATCGACCCCCAAGACTTCACCCCAACCCCGATCTAATGTGTTTTCAGCGTCCAGATACACCGCAAATCTATCCGGATATTTTTGTTGGAAATTCGCCAACACGTCTAACGCCGTTGTAGTCTTGCCGCTTTGCGGCAAACCGACAAATTCAATCATCCGGCCTACTGGCACCCCGCCCCGTGTGATGTAATTTAATTGCGGGGAAGTGTAGGGGATAAACTCAACAGATTTTAAATCTGAGGCTTTGCGGATAATCTCAGTTTTATATTTTTTATTTAATTCATTTACCAACAAATCAATTTCTTTCATCCTCGCCGCCCCCTAAAAATGCAAAAACCCTATAATAAAATCATGTTTACCTAAACATATAAACAGATAAATCTCCCTGTTGCCGTCAAGCTCTTTGGGGGAAATGCAAAAATGTACTCCAAAATGCCATCCCCACGCCCGATCATGTATTACACCAAATCTAAACGGCTTTCGCTCATTCACTGTCTCCGCCCCCTAACATCGTCATTAAATCATCCGCCGATTTCCACAGATTGACCTCATTATCTGTGATACCTAATGTATAATCAATCTTAACCGGCTTACGCACCACCACTATATCAACTTTGGAATATCCATCCTTAACTAACAGTAATACAACACCGTCATTACATAAAAACGCCGTATCCTCACTAATCTCTGTACCCCGTTTTTTCAATTCGTCTAAAAATTTTATAACCTTATCCTCAACCACTTTTCCGACCCCCTTAGCGTCTGTATTTGCGTTTATGTTTATACATGATCTGTCTGCACTGTAAAAACAAACTGTAATCAATGTCTTTCAGCCGCTGTAAATCCCTGTGTACCTGTGATTTACTGACATCCCCAAATTCCCGGGCGATCTTGCGCACCCCGTCTTTCGGATGATCGATCATCCACAGGGCCTCCAACTGGCAACGGCAATCACGGTTAAATTTTATGTATTCCGCCCGCTCCGCCGCCGTTGCAAATTCATCAATCATCGTCCGACCGCTCCTTTGTGATATACTTATCCTTGCTAAACCTGTCCAGATCAGTCTCAGCTATCCGCTTACTTAATGCCTTTTTTAGCCCACTGTAGACCTTTTCCGCCATGTCCAGCTTAGTTTTTAACATATTATATGCCCGCTTGTAAACCGCCGCTACAAGGGCCTTATCCTCTGTTATTTTCTCTGCCTTTGCTTTCTTTTCAATCACGGTACCGCTAACTTTCACTAATGCCTCATTCAGCGCCAATTTGTTATCACTCGCCGCTAAATCCGCTTGCATACCCAATTCTTCAACACGTTGACCGGCATAATACATCAAGGCGGGAATTTTAACACAGTAATATTCAATCTGCGTATCGGGAATATCATCAATACTGTTTTCCCCGATACTCTCCATAATCATCTCCAGCTCGGAAATTGCACTGTCCAGCTCACCGATAAACGCCGCTATCAACTGCCTTGACAGCCGTATTACCGGCAAACTTTCATCCTGCACTTCCTTAATTACCGCTCTCAGCTTTTCACTTTCAATCATCTTTACCGCCCCCTCTTTTTCGCACGAAAGATTTACACACACCGCTCTCCGGCAAAAACACCGCTATACCCTTTCCCATGTGAACACTGTAATTTTTATCACCCGCCGAAAAACAGTAACCGTAAATCACTGACCCATCCGACCGCCCCCGATGTTCCTTCAGCTCGGAAAAATATTTACACTGATAACAAGTCTTATCCACGCTCTTTTACCCCCTTAGCACCAGCCTCAGCCTGTATCTCCTTTACGCACTCTGCACAATAGCACCCCTCATAGCCCTCTATCATGTAAAGAAAACTCATCCAATTTCTATTCCACTTGCCTTTATCGGAGCACCGCTTACAGGGGCCTTGCCCCTCTCCTGTACATCTAATTACTTTCACCATAATACCTCCTCAGCAAATCCGCCAAGTTATAGGAATATCTGACCCGTTTTTTCCGCTGTGCAATCTGTATACCATATTCCCGACACCAACTAACCGGGATACTTTTCCGCCCCGTGGGGTTTATTTCGATGTCACCGGTTTCAGTTTTTATGTAAAATGTACCCGCCAATACAGAAAAACTGATATAATACGTTTCCTCCAAATCCCGGAAATTCAACAAAAACCCACAGTAAACGCCCGTATATCTATCTGCCTTTGCCATGCCCTTTAACTGACTTCCCCGAATTTTTGATAACGGGATACTCTGTCCTTTGTGGGATTTCAATTCCCACAAAAATGTTAACGGATATTTGTACACCCGAAAATCAGCCGGATTACTGACACCGTAAAACCCCGATGTATCATCTTTATACCGTTCCACGTAAAAATCATAGGGGATAGAGGCTTTGATTTCCGCCTCAAAAATTTTACCAATGTTATCCGGCATTACCAATCCCTCCGGGCATCGATAGCCTCCATGTCTGCCTCATGCTCGATTTTCGCCAAATATGCCGCCTCTGATTTTTGGATAGCCTCTTTGATTTTCGCTGTAGCAACCGTAGGGGCCTCTGTAAGCGGTTTTTTCTGTTTAGTCGTGTGATTACTTGCCGTTTTCTTTTTGCGCCTTGTAGGGGCTTGTATGGGCTTTTCCGGGGGAAGGAGGGGATTTATCCACAATCCGGTATCAACCGCCTTACACTCTAACTTATACTTACAGTAGGTACATTTACTTTCGTCTTTCTCAGGCGGTACACCGGCCTCGATAGCGGCATTTATCCGCTGTACCTTGTTCATTACCGCCGCTTTCATTTCGTCCGTAATCTTCCACAGATAGGCCTTTTTGGTACAGAAATTTCTATCTTCATAGAAAAACAAAACATAATCTATACCCAACCCCATACCGTAACAAGTAACCTGATATTTGTGATCCTCTTTCGGCTCATAACGGTTAGCGTGTTGATATGTACTCTCCGTCTTGATTTCCAAAATTACATCCTTACCCTGAAAATTGATAACGCCATCAGGTTGAAAATACAATGACAAATCGGCATTTTTACACCGGGCCTCTGTGTGGTCTTTGTTCCAGCCTTCAAATTCTGTATTTATGCCCTTTTGCCGGGCCTCTTTGACTACATCCTCCAAATCCAGACATTTCACACCCTCCATTTCCGATACAATTTTTTGTATACGTAAATGCCGGTCTGTACCGCTGTCACAAATTTCAATCAAATTTGCGTCTGCCTGCTCCTCATCACTCCCGCCGTGAATACGCATAAAGAATAACATCCGATCACAGCCATACATCGAACTCGGGCGAAAAAAATCTGAAGGATAGCCCTGACTTTCATGTTTATCCTTGCGCTGTACCGCCGCTGAATAGGCCGCTATAAATTTATCTTCAAACGATACGTTAGCGGGGTTTTTCCCTTCAGCCACTTTGAGTAATGACTTCAAACCCATAATAAAACCTCCTGTATTATTTTTTGATACTAAATCATAATCATATATCCCACCAATTTTTAGACACGGAAAAAGGGCCTTTTACGGCCCTTAAACCTCATCACCCCAACAATCCCATCCGGGCACCGTTTGTCTTGCAAATAACTCTATTTTCGCTTGCCCCCCCCTGTACCTAAGAGGGTAACAATCCGGTCTCTGACCTCATCCGGCTTTTTGCTGTGCTCCTCAATCGGGGTTTCTACAATTTGATGTACTGCGTGGGATTTAATTATCTGTTTTGCCTTAACGCCCGGTTTAACGCCTAACAGACACACCTCCGCATTTGCTCTTGTGTATGCCCCCATGCCCCAAAAATTAGTATTTGATTTACGGTTTTTCTTAACCCACACAAACGCCGCTGTTTTATATTCAAACCCCCACGCCTTAATGACCTTCAGCGCCTCGCCGATGTTGGGGAATGTAGCCCACATAAACAACATACAATCATCTGTTGCCAATTTACCCACAGGCAATTTACAGATCGCATCCGTGTTCATTGTACTGTAGTGTTGTTTAGCCATTCCACGGGAATTTTTCGCCCCGCCGCTTTGCCGGTACTCCCACGGCGGATCAGCGTAAATCACATTGTATTTTTGCCCTGTTTTAAAAATATCTACCTTCAAAAATTTTACCTCCCCACTGTGATTTTACCCGATCATTATCACAGTGGGGAGGCATTGTTAGACAACCTCAAATAATTTTTCTGTTTTCTCTAAACCCGCTGAGCGCCCGCTGTCCAGACAGATTTTAACCGGTTTATGCCATATTTCTTTAAAACCCTCCGGCATCCACCGCTCCGACACTAAAACCGTGTTTTTCGCCGCCATTTTTATACACCAGTTATAAAAATAATCATAATCAAAACCGCCCACCGCCGTATACTTACCAGCGCCCCGGTATGGGGGATCACAGTAAATCACCGCCCCGGAAATGTCTGTCAATTCCCTGTAATCCTTAACGGCAAATTCAATGCCCTGAAGGTTAGGCACCTGTTTTGCCGTTAAGTTATATGCCTCCCGGCAATAATCACGCTTGCCGATTTTATCTCGCCTGTAACAGTCAAAGAATTTGCCGCCATAAGATAACTGATAGCCGCAATAGCCCACCAGCTCAGGCGGATAATTTTCTTTGCGGGCTTTAACATCCCGATATTCCGCCTCGGAGATCGTTTCAGGCGGCACCCAGCCGTCTCTCAACGCCGTTAATAAACTGATTATGTACGGCTCCACATCGTAGCCTATACGCCGCTCACAGCGTATTTTATCAATCACGTTTGCACCGCCCACAAAAGGCTCTATATATATACCCACTCCGCTTTTATCAATATAATCCTGAATGATCGGGATCAATTCCTTTGCTATTTTATTTTTACTTCCCATGTAGTGCATAACTGCCCCCTATAACAAAAACTCACTTACTTACGACCGGTACTTTTCGGGCTAACCGCTCATAAGTCCGATCCCCTCTTTTCCAGCGTTCCCGTACTGTGTTTACACTCACACCGCTTTCCTCTGCGATCTGTGACAATGTTTTACCGTCAACCCGCCGTGTAGCATTCAAGGTATTTACAGGGGCCGCCAACTCTTCATCCGATATATAACCCCGTTTATATCGTTCATAGACTGTTGAATAGGGCATACCAACCCGCTCCGCTATCTGCGCCACACACTCATCACCAACATAAACATTTCTACTTGTATTTCTGGCCTGTACCTTCCTATCCGCCCACCGACAATTAGCCGGAAAATAACCCTGATCATTATCTATTCGATCAATCGTGAGGCCCTCGCTGTAGCCCGCTGACATAGCCCATTCAAAAAACCGATCATAGGATAACCATGCCTCGCAAACCGTAATCCCACGCCCGCCGTATCTGTCATAAACATTATCCTTAGGGTTAGTACAACGCCGAACCATTTTATACCAGATAGAATAAATTGACAGCTCTCTATCATGCCTTGTACCGCCCGTCTTTGTGGGGTATTTCCACCGCTTTTCAAACGCCATAATAAAACCTCCTAATTATCCTGATACCAGTAATCCTCCACAGTAAAATCAACGCTCATCGGGAGGGATATTAAATCATGTCCTACCCGTTTCATTGTTGACGTTAACAATTCCGCCCCGGCCTTAATATTCGCCACAGGCACCTCCATAATTAACTCATCGTGCACGGTTATCACCATGTGACAATCCAGCGCCTTATACCGGGGATCGTTATATATTGCTATCATCGCCAATTTCATAATATCGGCGCTCGAACCCTGTATAACGCTATTCAGACTTTGACGGTGTGCCTCCTGATAACGGTAATCGTCATGATCTGATATTTGCATATCAGGCAAACGCCGCTTACGCCCGCAAATCGTGGTAACGTAGCCGTACTCCTCCGCCAATTTCTCAATCTTCAAACGCAACTGCGCCACCTTAGGAAAACTCCGGTAAAAATTATCTATAAGCTCTTGCGCCCACTGAGCGCCCTTATCGAATTGCTCCCCAATCGCCGCCGCCCCACGTTCATACATGATACCTAACAACACACTTTTCATCGTTGTACGCCGCTCTTTTCCTTCAGGGTTTACCCTGCCATCGGGGTAAAACTCCCGGCAATCGTCATAAGGTAAACCGTAGACTTTTGACCCCATAATTGCATACAAATCCTTGCCCTCCCGGTATGCCGCCATCATGTGCTCATCGCCGGATACAAAGGCCAAAACACGAGGCTCGATCTGGGAGAAATCGCCGCCTACCAGCTTATAGCCATCCCTCGCCCGGAATATTTTTCTTATCCGTTTTTCATGACTTGGGATATTCTGTAAATTAACCTTTGTGACCGTATCTGAACTACTAAAACGGCCTGTCCGTGCACCGTACTGATTGAATGTTGTATGTACTGCGTTTGTCTTTTCATCCTTCACAGCCGGAATTTTATCAATGTATGTGCCTAACAGTTTGCCACATTCTTTGTACCTTTGATAATTATCCAGAAATTCAATAAATCTTTCGCCCTTTTTTGTACCGGCTTTTTTCGCCCGCCGCCTAAGCTGTTGGATAATCTTATCGCCGGTACCTCTCGGCTCTTTCCGGCTCACGGCTTTCAGCCCGAAAATATCATAGAATAAACACGCCATCTGTGAAGGGCTATTGTAATTGATTTTACACGTACCCTTTGTCAACCGCATTAAACCCGCATGATCTTTGATATACGGCTCAAAAGCCTTGACGTACTCATCACACTTTGCCTCTGCCTCTGCCATTTCCTGATTAAACGTTTCGGATAACTCTTTCGCATAATCCTCACGAATTTCAACGCCCCTAAGCTCCATGTCCGCACAGACATCTATTAGCGGCATTTCAATATTTCGGAATACCCAATATAACCGCTGATAATCTTTCCGCCCGGCATCTTCACGCAAATACTCCTTTTGGAATTGATATAACGCCCACGTTTTAAAACCATCATTTGCACCGTAAATACTGAAAATGTCAATAGGCAAATAATTTGCCGGTATGTCTGAAAACAGATCGCCAAAATCTTCATCCGAACCTTCACCGTTCAGGATGTATTTATTGTACAAGGGTTTCAAACCGTGTTTTTCATTTTCATTCAATACCCACGCCGCTATTTCTGTATCCCACCAGACATTTGCTATCCTTTGCCCCCACTGAAAAATAAAATTTTTATCATCGAATTTAATATTGTGATTGATAACCCTGATATTTTTATCCGCCAAATAGGGGATCATTACCGCCTTGCACTCAGCCTCCGACATCTGACCGGCAACCCGTTTGTTTTCAAGATCGGTATGATTAAACGGCACATAAGCCCCCGGCTCACCGGGAGTAAATAAACACAGCCCGACTAAAATATCTTTGTACACATCCAGCCCTGTAGTTTCCACATCTACAACGTATTCACCGTTTGCCTTAGCGTGGGCCATGTATGCCTCCAGCCGTTCAGGTGTACGGATAACCTCAATTTCGCCCTCCGCTTTCAGTCTGCCACTTTTCACCAGCTCATTAACGACCTCAAGCCCCCGAATTAGTGTATTTCTGTTACGCTTAACCGCAACATTACTTACTTTTTTATGGGCTAATCGGGCACTAATATCCTCATAACTCACGGCTTCACGGCCCATATCTAACGCTATTTTTCTGTCCATAACTACCTCCTGATAATAAAAACGGGGGAGGCATAACCTCCCCCGCTGTAATGAGAGCTGCCGCACCCACATCCGCCGCAAACACGTCTAACGGTCTTGAAAAGGGTTAAAGAGGTGATCAGAAAACCCTATTAGCCGCCGCTCTCCCATTACCACTGTTATTGTCGGGGGTTTCTTCATTGTTGCCCCGCCTGAGCTGTAAACGCCCCTCAATCGCCCTGATCTGCTCATCCCGGTCTAAGTCAAGAATGAGTGATCCCACAACGCTTTGAGGCTCCGGTACGTCCATTTCGGAGGGGTCTTTGGGGAAATACTGATATGTTGTTTTCAGTGAACCCTTAGCCCCCGATCTCACGATTTTAATGTTGCGTTTCGTGAGATCGCCGTATTCCGCCGCCAATCCGATCATCTGTTTAATGTCAACCAAACCCCGCTCCCAAAGCTGAAGCTGTTCCTCTTTGTCTTTGATCTCAGTGTTTAACAACTGCAAAAACATTCTGAGAATGGGTTTATTTCCGGATCGGCAAATCTCGCAATTTTCGCCCTTGCACAGTACAGTACGCTCACGGCCTGAACCGTCCACGTCCAGCTTGTGAACCTCATAGATCGGAAAATCGTATGTAGGCTCTCCTGTGCCTTCTTCTACGCCGGTTTCGCCTTTGTGCAACAAACGCACTACAGCACTGTCACCGTCATTTTTCAGGGAAAACCAGCCGGTTTTTGTAAAATTCCCATTGTCGTATTTCTTAATCAAATCCTGTAAACTCATATTACTTTTACCTCCTGTATTTACTTTATTTTTTTTTATTTACATCATAGCCTTGAGAGCGCCTACCATACTGTTAATTGTGAATTGCCGGGAGAGGTTTTTACCCACCGACACATCCGCCTTGCGTTCATCACGTTTTATCAGTATGATAGCTTTTCCCTTGAGAATTGCTACCAGTGTATTTAACGCTTTCATCTTAAAACCTCCTTAGCGTTTTGATAGTTATCTTAATCACGGTTTCCTCGCATTTTTAGAGGCTTTTTTCAAAACACATAGCCATGAATTATAAATTTTTGTCTCAGCCGCTTGAAGTAATAATTTGCCGTTGCCGGGGTACACTTTAAGGCCCTTGCTACCTCGCCCTTTGTGTCGCCGTTCATCAAACGCCTTACAACGATCTGCTCTTTCTCCGACAGATGCAAACCGTCTAAAAACGCATTAAATTCCACGGCGTTTATATCCTCACATTCCACGGTGAAATATCTGTCACCCTCGGAGCCGCCCTCTTTGTTAATTTCAGCCAATCCCTCATAACTTACGTTTACCGCCCCACTGTACCGTTTTTTGCGGGTTTCCGCATTGTAAATCCTTGACAGCCGCTGACGTACAACGCCCTTGAGGAATGTGGTAAAGGTGTAACCCTTGTTTACGTCAAACTCAGCCACAGCCTTTACAAGGGCTATATTTGCCTCCTGTATTAAATCTTCAAGCTCTGCGTTCGGTATGGTATGTACAAACGGCTCCGCCAACAGGTAAATAATACCCGCATTTTGCTCCATCAGCTCCCGGAGATACCGTTCGTCTTTTGTGCCCCGGTATAATTCAACTAATTCTTCATTACTTTTTGCTCCTGTATACATCTTTTACGCTCCTTTATCTCTTTTAAAATTTTTTTAAATACGTTTTCCAGTTATCGCCGTACAGTCTGACTAAATCGTTGATATCTTTTGCCGGGGTTTCCCACTGCAAATTTGTAAATCTGAACCCCTTAGGAATTAACATTTTTTTGACCTGTGAGGCCCCTTTACGGCCCGCATCGTCATTGTCTAACGCCAATACATACCGCCTGAATTGTGTGCCTTCCAGCGCCCTACACTGGGCCTCTGAGATGTGTGATCCCATAATGGAAATTGCAAACTCACCCCGATCTATAAGGCTAAGAGCGTCAATCTCACTTTCGGTTATCCAGATTTCGCTGTTTTCGTTTGCCCTCCCCTGCGAAAATCGTTTATTACACAGCTCATACAGGCCGAAAACAAAAGCGTTTTTATCAACATTTTTTGCGTTATAAAAGTGTTTTCCGACTATGCTCCGGCCCTTGTAAAACGCTACTTTTCCAGTGGCATCCCTGACCGGGAATAACACCACGTTATCAACCGGATCAAACCCCAATTTAAACGCATCTATCAGCCAATCTGACAGGCCCCGCCTGTAGAGGTAACTACAGCCCGCCTCACTGTTTAACAATTCGTGATGATAATGTTCAACGTCTACATCGTCCATACAGGTACCAGCCTGAGCTTGTCCACGGTATAAATCCAGCTCCAGCGGCGCACGTTCAACCGCCGAATAGTTATAATGTGATACCAGCCATTTAAACCCCGCCAACGGTGATCCCAAATCTAAAAAATCTGAGATAAACTGTGGCAAATCCGCCGTATAACCACAGGTGTAACAATGCACTGTACCGGCCTCATATTTCCTCATGCCGTCAATTTTCTCTTTTAGCAAAATTCCGCATGAGGGCCGTTTTTCTTTGCCGCCCTTGTGGAATGGACAGGTACACATCAAATCCGCCCCGGTATTGTTGATGTCCTTGAGTAAACCATCTGTAAACCGTTCCAGTTTCAGATCATTTATGACCTGCTCAACTGTGGCAACTATCGGGGTACCCCAAACGGTAATCATTTTTTACCGCCGCCCTTTTTCGGGGCCGTGAGCTTAAGCGTTACTATCGGGGTAATCACTAAACATTCGTTCAACACCGCTTGCGGCAACCGCCCATGTTCCACCGCCTCCAGCGTGGCATCCTCATCCACAATCTCTTTGAACCCGATACAATCCTCCAACTTGCGCTCATGAAGCTCTTTTAACAACATATCCTCATCCAGCTTTTTCCGCTGTGAGGGAATACGCTCGAAGGTATAGCCCTCATCATCGGTAAACGCCTTTTTCCCGGCCTTTTCCATCGCCTCTTTTAACAGTTTCTTGTACTTTTCCTCTTCTTTTTGCGCCGCCTCAAACGCCTGTTTTCTCGCCTTGTAAACCTGCGCCAATTCCGTCAATGTCATTTCTTCAGCCATCGTTTTTACCTCCGTTTAAAATTTTAGATACCAATCCTTATCACGGTTTTTTACCTCCGTTAGATATGATTTTTAAAAATTTTTTAATCGCTTTTAAATTATGTTCATCGCTTTTCAGTTATATTATACACTCCTTAATTATAATTGTCAAGTGTTTTTTATCACTTTTTTATTATAAAAATACTTGACAAATAATAAAAATGATGTTATAATAATATCATCAAAGGGAAAAGGAGGTGAACCCCGTGGCCATGTCTGAAAAAATACGTATAGTATTACTCAAAAGACAAATTACCGTAACAAAGTTAGCGGAGCTTTTAGGCACTACCCAAAGCAATATCAGCGGTAAACTGAAGCGTGACAATTTCAGCGAAAAAGAATTGAGAGAAATTGCAAACGCCCTTGACTGTGATTTCAACATCACATTTACCCTGAGAGATACCGGGGAGACAGTCTAAAAAAACAAAAAAAAATAAGCCCTGTAGCATTTAAGCTACAGGGCTTATTTATTGTCAATTATTCCGGGTTTCTGTATTCCTCCGGTACAACGCCGTCACACAGGAAGGAAAAACTTTTCAGCCAATTCTTAGCGCCTTTATACGTAGTTTTGTTAAGTTTGTTTTCGTCTGCACCTTGCTCGAATAAAACCACTTCATCTAACACCGACTGCCAAACCTTCATAAAACTATCCTGATTTTGAAAATCCTTCTTTCTCAGTGTATCAACCTTAATACCCTCTAACCGGCTAAGAGCACGTTCAAGATCAGACGTAATATCAAAATTATACCGCTTTTTCATTCCTTCCAGATATTCTATATGTTTAATAAAATCCTCCCGCATTATCCGGATTTCATTAAGATACCTTTCCGAATGTTCCGATGTGTGAATAGCATAGTATTCTTCAGCCCGATTATAGGCCCCCAACGCACCATCAACTCCACCCAAAGCGTTTTGAATATCTGCTAAAAGTGTAAACGCCCAAATACCTATATCCGCCTTATCCTCGGAAATGTATTGATCCGCTAAAAACAATGCCTTGTTGTACTCTCCGGCATTATACGCCGCTTGCGCCCGACTGATTTTAGCCTGCCACGTCTGCAAATCCGCCGCCGCCTTATTCTCAGCCTCCAGCTCATCCCAAAACTTTTGATGTTGGGCTTTACGTTCGGCCTCACGCCGATCAGCCTCCGCCTGTACAGCCTTATCAAAGGCTTTTTTGCTTTTGAAAAATAACATACTTATACCTCCTTTTAAGGAGAGTATATCACAAGCGCAATAAAATGACAAGGGATTTTTGAAAATAGTTTATTCTTCATAATAAGGGTTTGTAAACTTAGGTAATTTACCTGACCGCAATTTTCTATTATATAACCCCACTATATAATTTACAATATGTTCATCCGTCCGTGCCCCGTTTTCATTCGTAGCCTGTCTAAACTTAGTTAAGGGCATCTCACTTAAAACGGTATCCAGTCGTTTTCTATTATACATCCCCCTATATCGGGCAACAAACGCACACATACCACTTACGGTATATTTATCATAAACACCATCTTGACCGTTATCCCAATAATCACGAATGATAGACAATGCCTCACGCAAAATATCTAACTGATACCGTTTTGACAACGTTATAACTGATCCAACACAATTTATAGCGTGTTTTGTCTGCCCTGCGGCAAATTTTAAACCTAATTCATCTAACATACCTTGCAACTGTACAGCATAGGGCTTTTTCGACGTCCTATCGGCCTTAAACCGCCCAAAACTACTTACCCTTGCGGTACCAGCGTATTGCATAGAGAATAGATCACATTCTTCCTCACAACTCAGCCCGGAAAACACTTCACACGGAATAAGAACATTATCGCCGTACAACTCTCGCATAACCTGTACACGATGATTACCGTCAATGATATAATACTTACCGTCTGCCCGCCGATTAACCGTTATCGGTTTCATCAGTTTAATGTTAAAATTCCGCTTAAGCTCATTTACACGCCGGATACTAATATTCCGCTGATAGCCTACACAATTACCGTTTTCGCCCTCCTGCCAAATGTCGGCGACTAACATATTAGCCGGGAGAAAATCCTTTACCGTCATATAATTAGGCATCAACGTATTTGTACTGTTTTCCATCAATCTTACCTCCTAACTTTAAATTCCTATGGGGATTTCCCGATCCTTGAGGGGAGTAGCGTTCCCCTCTTTGCTCCAGTCCATATACGCTAACGGTATACGGTACAGCTCACTCAGTTTCTTAGCGTTTTTCATTGTCGGATGTGTTCTCCCGGTTTCCCAATTTGAAATAGTGGATTTCTGAACGCCCATTAACCGGGCCACCTCCACCTGAGAATATCCGACCTGTACCCGACACGCCGACAGCCGCCACCTCACGTCAAAATACGAATACAATATAACAAACCTCCTTTGCTTTTGATAGTTAATATAATCAGGAAAACAGTGTTTTGTTAGACCCGCCACCTAAAATTTCTTCAAAAATATTTTAAATTCTAATAAAATTCTTCAAAATATAAAAATTTTTATAGTTTTCTATAAATAAATTTAAAAACCAAAATCTTTTTTGCCGCCCTTTGCCTTGCCGGTTTCTTCCTCCGGATTTTCCTTTATCAGCGGATCTAAAACGCCCGCATTTACATCCCAGACCATCAATACCTCCCGATTATTCACGCCGTATCTATTCTTTTTCAGTGCAATTTTTAAATTGCCCTCAATTACACTGAGTGACAATACACGGCTCGAATTTTGCCCCACCAGATCACTCTCTGCCAAATCGTGTAACTCCGGGCTTTCGCCCTTTTTACGGTTTTTGACCGCCTCTCTGTTTGCCTGTGCCAACAAAATAACCGGTTTTTTCAATTCCTTACTCATCAGAAATAAATCCTCTGAGATGTTGCCATAAGCTATACGGGGTATATCGGCTCTTTTTCGGTCTGACATCAATGATAATTGATCTATCACTATCATATCCGCCCCATGTAGGACAGCCAATTCCCGAATATCGCCCACGTTCGGTTTTCGACCGTTAAAATCATCGGGGGTAACTACCACAAATCCGCTTTTCGTGGACAACTGATTTATGTAATTTTCATAATCTTCCGCCAAGTATCGGCCCCCATCCGTGCCCGGCCTTGTACCCAGCGTACCGGCCCCGTTTAACAATCCGCTGTTAGAAAAATGTTTATTCAGCGTATCAAAACGAAAACCTATGATCTCACGGCTCATCTCGCCGGAATAAAACAAAATCTTATAGCCCAGATTAAACGCCACTGTCGCAAAATATTCAGCCATCCAACTTTTACCCACGTTTGTACGCCCTGTAATCGTTACTAATTCCTCACCCCATAACCAGCCGTTAGTTAATTCATCCAGTTTAGGGATACCCGTGGGAATACCGATCAGCCCTTTAACTTCACACCGTTTCTTGTACTCTAAAAACCTGTCCTTTGCGTTTGAAATAATATCATAACCTTGACTATTACCCCCGACCGGTACGGCCCGCTCTAAGCCGTCTAAGGCCGTTTTCAGATAGTCTATAGCCTCAATGCTATCACTTCTAACCTTATCCGCCGCCCCCTGAATGATAGGCACCAGTTTTGTATACATAAATGCCTCTTTCAGTTTGTAGATCAGGTAATCTGTATTCTCGGATACCTCCAGCATTTGAAAATCCGCAAATTCCGCCAAAAATGTTATTTTGTCCGGTACCTGTTTATATTTTTCAAAATGCTGTAGAATAAAATCGATCTCCGCCTGACAGCTCAAAAACATTTCAGATGTAACGCCGTTTGCATTTAAAATGTCCAGCTTGCCGGTTTCCAGTATCTGACTGATAATACTTTGTTCAATCATCATAATGTCGCCCCCTATTATCTTTACCTAAAAGGTTAATCTCAGTAACAGAGCCTTTAATCCTGCTACTGATCCGATCATCTCCCAACTTATCAGCCAGTTCTTTAAGAGATAAATTACTGGTATAAATAGTGCAAAGCCCATTAGCAGATCTGGTATTGATGATACTTACTATCCTCTCTCTTACCCACTCAGTAACCCTCTCAGCCCCTATATCGTCCATAATAAGGAGCTTACAGTTTTTCGTCATCTCCAATTCCTCCTCAAATTCTGGGGTGGATCTGGAATAACTGCTTCTAAGATCATCCAGAAAAGTAGGCAAATAGATAAACAACCCCTCATTTTCTAGCCCAGAGCTAAAGGCCACTTTTCGGAAATAATGCCCCATAATCTTACAAGCCCATGAGGTTTTACCATTTCCAGTATTCGCTCCCCAGATATAAAGCCCCTCCCCTTTGGTTACATGATCAACAATATTCTCCTTAAAATCATTGAGAGCTATAAAGCTCTGCATATCTACACTATCTGGAAGAAGATCTATCTTGTATTGATACTTGACCGGTATCCGGCTGAGAGAATATAAAGCTCTTAATACCCTGTACCCTCCACAAAGTTCACTACAGGAAGATCTATCTTTCTTACAATAATCCTCTGCGTAACACCGCATATCTTCTATCCCTCCTTAGAATTTCACATAACTACCATCTGGATTAGTAACCTTATCCTTCTTATTAACAGGAATGCTAACCGCCTCTTTTTTAACATAAGCATTTTTCTCAAACTTTTTTAGGGGGTATATATCTTGCCAATTATTTCTAATGCTCTGATCTAATATTTCTATAGCTAAAGGTATATCTTCTCCAGAAAATTCTTTGAGCCTCATAATAATCCGCTTTAGAGCTCTATTTGTCATGGGCTTTTTAATGAGTTTGCGCATTTTAATAAATTCATAAAGCACATCTTGTAATTCTACCTTATCTACTAAAGATGTTATTATCTCATCATAGCTTTCGCTTTCTTCCTTTCTTTCTTTTTGTCTTTTTAGTATATTAATATTTTGTTCTATCATTTTTGTCATAGGGGGTATAACTTTTTCGTCATACCCTATGACTTTTTCGTCATACCCTATGGCTTTTTTGACATACCCCTTCGGATTATCCCCCGACAGGTTATCGGTTATCATTGCAAGATAATTTTTGCCTAACCGGTAAAACGAATACGTACCGGCCTCTCTGACTGTGACGTGTTCTAACACGTCTTTTGCCACCAGATCTTTCAGCCGCCTGTATAGCGTAACCTTAGTGATGTGCAAAATGGGAAGATCGTCTAACAACCCGTCATATCTAATCCAATAATAATCTTTGCCGTCAATGACCTTTTTTGTCATTTTATCAGTACCCATAAAATTTACAAACCACCGGATAATTGCAAGATCCGCCACACACAGCCCTAATTCAACTGCTTTTGCTTGACTAAAACCCAGTAATTCATACTGCATACCTTACACCCCTTTACACGGTTTAGGCACCTTATTTAACTTGTAATTCATCTCATCAAATTTGCCGTTTTGACGGCTAAAATCCCTTACTAAATATTCTTCACGTTCCAGCTCTTTCAGCGCCTTGCCTATAGCGTCCTTGCCTTCCTTCAGCCCCGCCGTGAGATCGGATATCCGGTAAAGGCCTGTACTTACGATGTACGCATATAACCCCTTAGCTTTGAGGGATAAATTTGTGTTATGCAATACGTGATTAGATACTTGCGTAAAATTAGATTTTACGTTAATACGGATTTTTCCCATTTTTACACCCCCCTGAAATTATTCCATCTCAGATATTACCTTTTCGATGTTATCACAGACCTCATCAAACGCCTGTTTGATGATCGCCTCACGTTGGGAGGCATCTGTGCCGCCGTCAACGGATACTGTCATTTTAACAGTGGGTTTACACCAGATACCATGTTTATTTTGAACACTCATGCCCAGCTCAACCTGAATTTCCGCCACTCTTGCCGTGAATTTATCACTCATTTTATTCACCCCTTTCTTTCCGCTTTTTCTCTTCCAGCCGCTCATTTAACTGATCAACGGTAATGCCTAAACGCCTTGCTACTTTCCGTTTGTAGATCAGTTTCCCCTCAGCTTTCAACTGCCTCCGCCGTATGCTCCGCTGTATACTGCTCATGTCGCACCTCCTCCATTTCTTCAACACTGGCAAAAACACCATCGCCAACGTCAATCCGACACGACTGTTTGTGTGGGGATATTGAAATTACAATATCACAGGCGTTTGACGAAAACGGTTTAATGACGGGGTTTTCACCATTTGCATACCCCGCTTTTGCCTTAACGCCCAGCGCCACGGAAATAATATCCTCAATACTTTTTCCGTTGACCCTCAACCCATAGCCGGTATCGCTGACTTCAGCATTGTTAAACCTGATTTCTACCATACATATACCTCCTGTAAAATTTTTTAGGTAATTATTATCATCCTAAAACCCCGCAAATTTTAGACAAAAAAAATAAAAAAAAGAGGGGCAAACGCCCCTCAAATTTCTGTCAATCCTCTTTGCGCCGCTCTCTCAGCGGTAATTCTGCATATTCCTTAATCGTGTTTAATGCCTCTTCAGTCCAGTATCTGTAATCATTTTCAGTACGTTCACTGTGGGGAATTAAACCGGCATCCTCCCACAGTCGTATAGTTTGCGGGGATACATGACAAATATCCGCTACCTCTTTACGACTGTAAACCCGTTCCCCTGTATTTTTATTTATGGTAATTACTGTAATCATATTATCGCCCCTTTACGTCCATTATATCATATACCCCCCTAAATTTGCAAGAGGTTTTCTAAAATTTTTCTAATATCCTGCTTTGTGCCTTTGCCGTCAACAACCCTGTCAAAGATCGCCTGATTATTTGTTAAATATTCTTCAATACCCTCATCAATAGTATCTTTTGCCACTACTGAAATAACGTTAACGGTACTCTCCGTACCTATTCGATGTGCCCGATCTTCAGCCTGTATATTGTTGCCGCTATTCCAGTCTTTGTCTACGAAAAATACATAACTCGCCTTGTTCAATGTCAACCCCGTACCCATCGCCCCGATAGTACCCATAGCTATTTTACACTCGGGATCATTTTGAAATTGTTCAACCCGTTTTTGCCGATCTTCAGGCGGTATTCTGCCTGTAATGTAAATGGGCTTATAATCTATTAACGCCGAATAATATAAATCAATAACGCTCTCCCACTGAGAAAAAATTATTGCTTTGTGCCCGTTGGGTATAATTTCTTCCTCCAGCATATCCTTGACCCGTTCCATCTTAGGGTTATCACCCCTAAATTCACACGCAAGTAGACCGCTTGTGATCTGTCTCAGCCTGAGCGTACATGATAACGGGGATACGGATGTGGCTAATATTTGTTCAATTTCCTGTTTAATATTTTCCTTTACCGCTGTATATGCCATTCGCTGTCTTGCGGTTAATTCCACATATTCAGTGCTATAAATTTTAGGCGGCAAATCCAACACTTCATCCTTTCGCCGCCTGAGCATGACGGAGTTTAATTCACCGTTTAAACTGTCAAGATTTTTATATCCGATAATGTGTTTACCGTTAAATCCGCCCATGATACAATATGCCGCCCGGAATTTATAAAAATCTCTGTTTTCCACGTCTAACCATGTTAAAATGTTCCACAAATCCTCCGCCTTGTTCATCGGGGTACCGCTTAGGCCTATTCTAACAGGCGTTCTTAACGTCCTTAACGCCATGCCCTGTTGACTGTTGCCGTTTTTAGCCTTGTGTATTTCATCCACGATAACAGCCCCGATATAGCCCGCCTTAATGCCCGCAAACAGGGCATCCTGTATCTGCTCTTTTCTTAGACTTTCGATGTTTATAATACCGAAAAACTCCGGCCCTCGATACCAACTGTGAATTTGTGCAACACGCAAATCCATTGTTTTACCGTCAATCATTACAGATTTTTCATGTGAATGTGTGGTGATCTCTTTCTGCCAATTATACTTGACGGAATTAACGCCGCATACTATCAGGGTTTTCACCAGCTCCGCCTTACGTGCAACGGTAATGTCAATACTTTCTTTTGTCTTGCCTAAACCCTGCTCATCGCCGATCAGCATTTTATCACGTTGCAAACCATAATTAAACGCCTCAACTTGATGTGGCAAAGGCTTTGTTGTAAACCCAAAATCTGTAACGGGTTTAATGTCCTTCAGGCGTTCCCTGACCTCCGCCCGCCGATCTTTGATCTCTTTTGCATTTAACGCCCTGATTATACTTTCCTCTGCCCGGATGTTGTCAATGCCGATTTTTTCAATCAAATTAGGCAATTCATAATCCGGAATTTCCCACGCCCGATCTTCAGGTAAATATCGCCGTTGCCCCAACGATTTTACCCGCATGACGATAGCCGGATCATAGGGAAATGACAATTTGTAGGCGTTTTTAAAATATGTGCCCGTTTCCAATTTTGATACCTGTATCATAAAATACCTCCCGTGATTTTTGTCAAACAACATAATCACGGGAGATAAAAATTTTTAGATAACCCCTATATATTTAAGCGGCAATTTTCAAGTAAATATAGTAGGTTTGCCCCTTTACAGTTTGTGTACAATACAATAAATGTAAAAATGACAAAATACTCCGTAGGGGCGCCCATTGGGCGTCCGCCATCAAACGTTTATGGTGACAACGATAAACGAAATTACAAATCAAATTCTCTGTGCCGTTTTACGGTAAATATGAAAAATTATCGGTAGGGCGCGACGACCCCGGCGCGCCGCTGTGCGGATTTATTGTAAAAATGACAGACGATGCGCCCTACCGATTGTTTTTATTTACTTACGGTACAATCATACCAAACTCCGTAACTGCCCCATCAATATTCCTCATTCCTCACTCCTCATTCCTAATTACGCACAAAAAACGCCCCGCGCAGGGCGTTTTTTGTGCGTATTCAAGGCTCATATCTCAACCGACACTATGCGTGAAACCCCGTCCCAGCCGACCTTGCCGCCGAGGGCCTCAACAATAGCCCGCAACGGAACCATTGTCCGACCGTCCACGGCTTCCGCCGGAGCGTCCAGAGCCCTTTGTTTGCCGTTAAAGCTGAATTGGTTCTCACCTATGGTTATTTTGACCGTGTTCCCGTTAAGCTCGCATATGGCCGTGTTTGAATCGGCGTCCCATGATACGTCCGCGCCCATTTGCTCAAGGACGGAACGGAGCGGCACAAGTGTGTGCCCGTTCCTTGCGATCGGGGCCGTGTCGCTGTTTACCGCCGCGCCGTTCAGGGTAACGATAATGTCGCCGGGAGCGGCCGTCGAACCGGCCAGCATATCGGACAGCTCACTGAGGTGACGTTGAGTTTCCTTGGTGTTAAACTGCTTCTTTTCAAGATATATGCCGTATGAATCGGCATACGATACTTTATAAAAATCCAAATTCAGGCTCTCAATTAAAGGATTTTTAGAAAGAAAGCCGCAGTTGTAAACGTCATATTCAATGTTATTGTATGTAACGCTGCCGCCGTTTTCCGAGACCGTATAATGATCTACATAGTAATAGCGTGCATATTTTCCTGTGGACGGATAATAACTTGTAACGCCCGCCGGGGAATAATTTATTTCATATCCCGCCTCGGGAACATACCCCATATTCAGCAATTCTTCTTTTGAACCCGCATATATAAGAAGATGATCCTCTACGTAGATGTCAACAAACTGCCTTCCGTCAAATTGCTTTACGGTTCCAACGGTATGGTAATACATTGGGACGAAATCTTCGTGAGCCTCCCAGTTCTCTGTAAACTGCTGGACATATTTTATATCGCCGCGGTCTATGATCCTCATTTTACTCCAGCCGTATTTATCGCCGCAGCCCTGGTCATAGACTATGGAAGCCTTTCCGTCTACAAAAGCGTATATTCTTTCGTTAAAAAGGCTGTCGAACACGTCGCCGTTGCGGTAAAGCACATACATTTCGGGAACTCCGTTGGCGTCAAAATCCATCAGCTCGGCCCGAGCCACTCCCTTTTCCTGCTCCGGCTTGGTCATTACGCCGTAGGTATTCACAAGATAATTGAGCTCGTTGGCATAGGCGGCGGCGTAATTTTCCGCCGCAAGGGCCGTCGCCGGCAGCATGGCCGCGACCGTGGTCACGCAAATTAATAGCGCAAAACCCCGTAACATTTTTTTCATTTTGAACTGTCCTTTCTTTTGCTTACCCGAATGATGAAAAAGCATCAAGGGTTTTTTCGTCGTTGTTTCTCAACCGCGCCGAGACGGGCAGGGCCGCGCGGGTGGGGTGAAGAAAACCCGGCGGTCGGTAATGGGAAATCAGTCAAGTGTGATGTCGCCCATGCCAACATATTTATACATATTTATTTTTAACTGCAAGCCCTTTTTCAGCGCCACGCTGTATCTCTTTGGCGGAGCCTCGGGATCAAGCTCGATTTCCTTTACGGTATTTCCATCAACAATTATTTCAACGCCGGCTCCTTCTTGGGTGCTGTGACCGTCAATATGACCGAGAGTGAAGGACAGAGTGGAATATTTGCTGTTTAAATTATAGCGTATGGAGTGCAAATTACTACTATAATTCCAAAATCCGTGTGTGTATTCCTCTCCCATCATTTTAAAATTTTCTATGTGTATGGTGTCGTCTTTTTCATAAGGCTCCATCACGTCCGTCAAATAGCTGCCGCCGGGGGCCACATTGTGCCAGATATAGACGCTTTTGGTTTCGCCGTCCCACTCCACCTCGGAGTCCATGGCCTCGGCCACGCCCCGGACGGGCAGGTAGGTCGTGCCGTTATAAACAAAGGGCTCCACCGTGTCGCCGTCGGCGTCCTTTGTCTCGGTGAGGACGTTGTCGATGTAGATCTTGATGTTGTCGTACAGCACCTCGATGCTCTCGGTGCCGCTCTTCGCCATGGCAAGGCCGCCCGTCAGCACCGTGGCCGCCAGCGCTCCCGCCGTAAAGCTTTTTACATGAAATTTCATAAACGTACTCCTTCCTTTGCGCATTACATATTTAATGCGTGATTTTTTATTGTGTGTGTTCATTATAACATATTTAATCCGATGATGTCAAGTGAAATTTTAAAAAATCATAATATAAAATACGAATAAAACTGATTAAATACGTTCTATAATAATGTAAAAGGAGGGCTGCACATGGACGAGATAGACAAAAAAATAGAAGAAGGAAAAGAATTTATTCGCAACCGAATAACCGAGCTTCGGCTCAAGGCGGATATTTCCGAATATCAGATGAGCTATGACCTTGGTCACAACCGTGGATATGTTCAAGGAATTTCCTCCGGTAAGGCCATGCCCTCCATGGCGGGCTTCCTCAATATATGCGACTACTTTGACATAACGCCGCTGGAGTTTTTCGACCCGGGCCTTAAGGAGCCGGGCCTGCTGCGGAGCGTAAACGAAAAGCTGAAAAAAATGTCCCCCGACGATCTTGAGCTGCTGGACACCGTTTTGGGAAGAATTATGGAAAAATGAGGAA
>CANRJP010000023.1 GCA_947630975.1 uncultured Clostridia bacterium | reverse complement strand
TTGACTTCGTAAACAGCTTTAGAAATATACATTCAATCGACGCTATAAAAAGTGAAATAAAGTCCGCTCAATCTCGACTGAATACCAATATTGACTTCAGCTTCATTGACGAGGCCGAAGAAGTTGTAAAGCTAATGAGCGACTTGGGCTCCATGCTGTCGGTTTCGTGGGACGAATACTATGACCGTTCCCGCCAGTATCTTGAGGAATACGGCGACCTTCTTGTACCTGCCGAGTACAAAACTGCCGACGGTGTGGCTCTGGGTCAGTGGATAGTCATGGAACGGATGATTCGCCGGGGTGTGGTCAAGGGACGCCTTACTGACGAACAGATAGCCCGTCTCGACGCCCTCGGTATGCGCTGGGAGAAGCTCAACGATGCCCGTTGGGACACCTTCTACCGTCACGCCCTTGAATACCACAAGGAGCATGGAAACCTCAACGTAAAGCTGAAATACCGTAGCCCTGACGGTTACCTTCTTGGTGAAGCTGTATGCAATCTCCGCAAATCCCGTAAAAAGGACGTCGGCGTTATGCTTAACGATGAGCGCATAGCCCTTTTGGACGAGCTGGGGATGCGCTGGGGCAGCCGCACAAGCTGGGAGTATTGCTTCCCTGCGGCGGAGAAATATTACGCCGAGCACGGTGACCTCAAAGTGCCCACAAGCCATGTTGATGGCGACGGCGTTCGCCTCCACAACTGGTTTGAGAGCATACGCAACGGCACGGTTGAGCTCACTGACGAGCAGCGCAAAAAGCTGGCCGAGATGGGCTTCTCCTGCCGAAGGTTTACAAAAAAATCTGAGACGGTTGAAGAAAAGCCGCGCCGAGCCGAAGAAATTCGCTGGGAGAAGAACTTTGAGCTTGCCCGGCAATATTACGAGACCAACGACAATTTGAAGGTTCCCGCTCAGTACAAAACTGATGACGGTGACTTTTTGGGCCAATGGATAAGGCTCCAGCGGCGGAAAAAAGCGGACGGAACGCTTGACCCAGAACGTGAGCAACGGCTGAACAGCATCGGCATGGTGTGGCAGAACGGCGAGGCGGCGCAGTGGGAACGTACCTTCGATTGCGCCCGTAGGTATTATGAAGAGCATGGCAATTTGATCGTCCCCGCCGGTTACAGGACGGATGACGGCACGATTTTATCCGACTGGCTCAAGCGTCAGCGGCAGAGGCTCAATGACGGCACTCTTGAGCCGGAGCGGGCTGAAAAGCTCGCCGGCATATGGTTGCGGCGGAGCGCCGAGGAAGCCCGTTGGGAGCGGAACTTCGAGCTGGCCCGAAAGTATTACGAGGAAAACAACAACCTTAATATATCGACCCTGTACAAGACCGAGGACGGCACCGGTTTGGGCCTGTGGCTTAGGCGTCAGCGGCAGAAGCTGAGCGATGGCACTCTTGAGCAAGAGAGGGCGGAAAGGCTTCTCGGCATAGGGCTGACGGAGAAAGCCGCTCAAAACGTCCGGAGCAACAAAAAGTATGAGGATCGGCAGTGGAATAAAAACTTTGAAAATGCCAGAGCTTATTACAAACTGCATAAAGACCTCGACGTACCGAGCAAGTATAAAGCCGATGACGGGACATCACTCGGACAGTGGTTACGGTATCAGAGTCGTAAGCGAATAGACGGCACTCTTGCAACCGAGAAAATACAAAAGCTCGACAGCATCGGTATGGTATGGCGAATTCCCGAAGCTGTGATGTGGGATAGGAACTTTGAGTTGGTTAGGAGATATTTTGAGGCTAACAAAAACTTGAACATTCCCGACCGATACAAAACCGAGGACGGAAGTGCTTTAGGTCAATGGCTGACGTTCCAAAAGAAGAAGCTGAGCGACGGTATGCTTGCGCCTGAGCAGGCAGAGAAACTCGCCGGAATAGGCTTGAAGCCGGAAAAGCCGCAAAGTTACTGCAATTCTCGGAGCTTGGATGAAAAGCGATGGGAAAAGAATTTCGAGTATGCCCGCAGATATTATGACATACACAAAAATTTGGATATCCCGTCAAGCTACAAGGTCGAGGACGGCAGTGACTTAGGCCAGTGGCTGACCCGGCAGAGGAAGAAGTTAAACGAGGGAACCCTCGACCCAAAACGCGCGGAAAAGCTCGCCGGCATGGGCTTGGCGGCAGATAGTCCAAAGTTGTCTAAGACGGAGCGTTGGGAAAAGAATTTTGAACTGGCCCGCAAATATTACGAGGCCAACAAGAATTTGAATGTATCTGATAAATACAAAACCGAGGACGGCACCGCTCTTGGCCGATGGGTGGAGTATCAGCGCCGGAAACGGGCCGATGGCGAG
Source organism: uncultured Clostridia bacterium (assembly GCA_947630975.1). GTDB lineage: Bacteria > Bacillota > Clostridia > UMGS1883 > UMGS1883 > JAFLUQ01. The sequence continues at coordinate 28,473 of CANRJP010000023.1, read as the reverse complement.
CTTGAACTCGATAGAGTCAAAAAGCTCGATGGCATCGGTATGGTGTGGAGCGACGCCGGAGACGCCCGTTGGGAAAAGAATTTTATGTTCGCCAAGAAGTATTACGAGGCCAACAAAAACTTGAACATCCCCGGTCACTATATGGCTGAGGACGGCAGCGATTTAGGTCAGTGGCTGTCACGCCAGAGGAAGAAACTCAACGATGACTCACTTCCGCCTGAGCGTGCGGAGAAGCTTGCAAGTATAGGCTTGGTAGCTGAGATTAAAAATGCTCAAATTTCCAAGCCGCACGAGGAAAAACGTCCAAAGCAGAGACAGAGCGGTATCGAGCCGGTAAGTGTGGCCTGGGGACGGAGATAAAGAGAGGAGTGACTGCCTGTGACGACGGAACAAAAGTATTTCATATCACTGTCGCGGGCGGCCATTTTCGATGAAACTCCTCCCGCGTCGCCCGAGGATCTTGACTGGCAGTGGCTGTGGGACAAGTCCAAAGAGCAAAATCTTACCGGCCTGCTTGCCAGTGCCATCGAAAAACTGCCGAACGAGCAAAGACCGATGAACTACGAGCAGTGGTATATGTCCATGCTACAAACGGCCATGGTCATGGGCGACAGGTTCGACGAGCTTGAGCGGATGATGGAGATTTTGCGCCAAAACGGCCTTGAACCCATTTGCCTTAAAGGAATAGTTCTCAAAGATTTATATAAAACTCCCGAGCTTCGAACTATGGGCGATTTTGATGTCTTTGTCGAAAAAGAGAAATTCCCCAAAGTAAAGGAAATTTTTGTCTCTGAAGGCTATGACATTTCCATAGAAAGCATGGGTATCAACGCCACAAAGGGCCGTCATTTTTGGGAAGTCTTCTTCACTCTTGAGGAGGAATTTCGCGTCAACTGTCTTGAGTGGGACAAGCGCTTCCCGGACAACACTATGCGGACAGAAAGCGGCATACTAACGCTAAACCCAACATATATGCTTGCACACTTGATACTCCATTTCGGCAAGCATATGGTTCGCGAGGGCGCGGGAATACGCAGTTTGCTCGACATCGCGCTGTACATACGGAAGTATAAAGATAAAGTCGATTTTGATTTTGTCCGCCGGGCCTGCGCCGAGCAGCATTTTGAAAACGCTTATGTGTATATACTTAACGCCGTCAAGCAATATTTTGATGTCGAAACGGATATCGAACCGGCGGATGCTGAGCATTTTATGGAATATACCCTCAACGGCGGAGTTTTCGGAGCCGCCAACGGTAACGTGATGATACATCAAGCCGCCAAGCACGAGGATAAGGTGGGCTTTGTCCGTCGAATGTTCTTCCCCACGGTGAAGATGCTGGACTATCGCTATACATACCTAAAAAAATACCCCTTTCTTTTGCCGGTAGCGTGGGTGCATAGGGCGTTTTACGCCAAATCCCACTACGGCTACAGCTTCAAGCAGATGCTTGAGGGAATAAAGGGCAGCGCGGAGTTTTCAAAGGACAGAGATAAGTGGCTTGAGGATTTGAATTTGTATGACAAGGAGTGATACGCCGTGAAAAAAATATTGATGGTGTGCGAGGCCTTTGGCGGCGGCGTATTCACCTATGTGTCTCAGTTATGCAACGATATGTGTGACAATTTTGACGTGTATCTCGCTTATTCGGTGCGTTCGCAAACTCCAAAAAATTATAAAGACTTTCTGGACAAGCGCGTACATCTCATAGAGGTAAAAAGCTTTGGCAAAGAGCTTACTAATATCGGTAATGATTTGAAGCTCATTTCCGAGCTGCGAAAAATTGAGGATGAAGTGAAGCCAGATATAATTCATCTCCATTCGTCAATAGCTGGCGGCATGGGTCGTCTGGCGTACAAGGGAAAAAACAACACCGTTATATATACGCCTCACGGCTACGCCCACATACTTATGGGCAAGGGCGCGAAGAGCAAGATGTATGAGATTATGGAAAAAGTTCTCGGCAGAACAAACTCCATGACCTTGACCTGCTGTGAAAGCGAGGATGAGGTGGCAAAAAGCCTCTGCAAACGAACGGCCTATATAGAAACCGGCGTAAATCTTCCTGATCTTTCAGCGTCGCTGGACGGGATCAAGCCGATCAAGAACGATAAATTCACAGTTTATACCCTCGGCCGCGCCTGCGTTCAGAAACAGCCGCAGTTGTTCAACCGTATCGCCGAGCTTGTGCCTGAGGCAAGGTTTGTATGGATAGGCGGCGGCGAGCTTGAAAACCTATTGACCGCGCCGAATGTTGAGGTCACGGGCTGGAAGCCTCGCAAGGAGGCCCTCGCCATGGCAAAGGGAGCCGACGCGTTTATCCTTTGTTCCCTCGGTGAGGCGATAGCCATGAGCCTGATAGAAAATATGTACATAAAGAAGCTGATTTTGGTCAGCGACGTGATGGGCAATAAAAGCGTGATAAAAGACGGGATAAACGGCTATGTCTGCGATAGGCCAGAAGAGTACGCCAAGCACATACGGGATGCGATGAAGAATTTCCCTGCGGAACTGCCCGAGCGGGCATACAGGGATGTGCTTGAGGTGTATAACACCGATAAGATGAAAGAAAAATTTGTCAGGTTTTATGAAAATGTAGCGGTATAAAATTATGATTTGAAAATAAAGGAATGTGATTAAAATGGTTATTGGTTATACAACAGGGGTCTATGACCTGTTCCACATAGGCCATTTAAATTTATTGAAAAACGCTAAAGGACTTTGCGATAAGCTTATTGTCGGCGTCACTGTGGATGACCTCGTTACATACAAGGGCAAACGGGCCTTTATTCCGTTTGAGGATAGAATAGAGATTGTTCGCAGCTGTAAATATGTTGACGCCGCCGTTCCGCAGTATGATATGGACAAGCTCACCGCCTGTAAAAAGCTCGGCGCTACAGTATTGTTTGTTGGCGACGACTGGTATGCTACAGAAAAATGGCAGGAGTTTGAAAGGCAGTTTGCCGAGGCGGGGATAAAAATAATTTATTTCCCGTATACAAAAGGAATTTCATCAACCAAAATCAATCACGCGCTCGGAACAGTGCGCGATAAGGAGGAGGAATAAAAATGGCAATAGACAAGAATTTTTGTGCAAGCTCATATCTGGCCTTCCGTTACATAGAGAGGGACGATGTGAATTTTTATGAGGGTATGGAACATAAAAACATAAAGCCCATTCCCGACGCGGAAAAGACATTGGTAAAAACAGCGGCGGAAATAGATTCCGCAATTCAGAATACCTTTGCCGGTTTGCAAGGCGAAAAGCTTGGCATTATGCTAAGCGGAGGCATGGATTCGGCGATATTGGCCTCATATATGCGCGGGGCCGACGCATATACATTCCGTTTCCTTGACGGGGATTTCCAGAAAGAAGAATTGGCAAGAGCGGAATACTATGCTAAATATTACGGCCTTACGCTTCACTATGTGGACATCTCATGGGATGATGTCGTGAAATATCTCCCTGTGGTCATGAAAAGCAAGGGCGCTCCCGTCCATTCCATTGAGCCTCAGATTTACAAGGCGGCCATCATGGCAAAGTCCGACGGCATAACAAAGATGGTTGTCGGCGAAAGCTCCGACCTGATTTTTGGCGGAATGGATCAGCTTTTGGCAAAGGACTGGGATTTTGACGAGTTTGTCAAAAGATATACCTTTACCGAACCGGCCTCCGTCCTGAAAGAACCTGTTGATATGAGTTATCTGTTTGAACGCTATCGGCAAGGGGATAAAATTGATTTCCTTAAATTTATGGACGATGTTTTTTCGATCGAAAGCTCCAGCTCGTATCTCAATGCCTTCGGCTGTGCCGGCATGCCCTATGTTGACCCGTACGCAACATTAAAAATGGCGGAACCGCTTGATTTATACCGTGTCCGTCATGGCGAACCCAAATATCTTATCCGTGAGCTTTTCAGTATGAAATACCCCGAAATTCCCGTGCCGAATAAGGTGCCAATGCCGCGGCCGGTGGATGCGTACTTTGCCGGTTGGGCAGGACCTACAAGAAAGGAATTTTTACCGAACCTCGATATGAGTAAATTTACAGGCAATCAAAAGTGGCAGATGTGGTGCTTGCAGGAGTTTTTTAATAAGTATGATGTTGGAGAGTGAAAAATGAAGTATACAGCAAAATATTTTAAAGATGTGATGCCAGAAGCCCATAGAAAAAAAGGTTCGTTTTTTGTACGATATTTTTTTAGGCCACTATCATATCCGTGCGCAAGTTTGTCAGCAAAGCTGAAATTGTCAGCCAATACAGTGTCCTATATGTCGGCTTTAATCGCTTTGGCAGCTTGTTTCATGTTTATTATGAATAGTCACATAGCACATATAATTGGGGGTATACTTGCAAATGTTTGGCTTCTCATGGACTGTATTGACGGAAACTTGGCACGCGGAGTAAGGAAGCAACCCTTTGGCGAATTTGCTGACAGTATGAGCAGCTATATATTGGTTGGATTAATTTGCACCGTTATGGGATATGCAACATACATTGAAGGCGGTATAATAGTGCCTCGAGGCACACCGTGGATAATTATTATGGGTGCGTTGGCGTCCAGTTCAGACAGCTTAATGAGACTTATATATCAAAAATATAAGAATGTTGAACGTAAAATGGCTGATCAAGGTATTGTTGAACCCATTCAAGAAGTTTGGTCGGATGATAACTTAGGGCAAAATTGGAAAGTAAGAGTTGAGTTTGAACTTGGCATATGCGGAATATTGCCCCCAGCTATACTTGTCGCGGCAATATTCAAGGCCCTCGATTTAGTTGTAATATATTGCTTCTTTTATTATGGTGCATCTTTTATTTCAAGTGTTTCAATGTATGTAATTAGGGCAATTCGTGCGGACAGGAGCAAATAATTTTGAGGAGCATGGGTAGGCATTAGGCTACTATGTTAAAAAGAAATATATTTAGTTCCTCGAAATTAATAATAAAGTGATGTTGGGGCCGGTTATTGCAAGTTCGTTTGAGGCGCTTCGTGGTCAAGACCAAGCAATAATATCAGATGAATAATGCTAACTGGTCATAATAGTTGTGTGTAAAGGATGATATAAAATGAATAAAAAGCGTGTATTGCTCATAACCGCATCAAGTATTAAACGAGATGGGGTGTTGAGTTTTCTCGAAAAATGGATAAGTCAGGCACAAGAACACTTGTATTCTTTTACATTATATCATCCATGTCGTTGTGTCGATGAATCATTTGCAGATCAATTTAAGGAAAAAGGAGTTACTTTGATTTGCGGCGGTTTGGATCAAGATGTGAAAAGAATAAAAAAATTTATTAAAATCAACATTGATGTCAAGAAAATATTAGAACGTAATGATTTCGATATCATACATGTGAATACCGGTTCTTCCGCTATAGTAGCTCTTACACTAAGGCAGGCAAAAAAGAGAAACGTGTCAGTGCGTATAGGACATTCACATGGTGCGCGTCCATTTTCCGGGAATAAATTAAAAACGCTTATCATTTCTTTTTTTCAGGCAATTATAAATCAATGCGCGACAAAAAAAGTTGCTTGTTCTGTTAATGCGGCAGAGGCTTTATTTGGGGTAAATAGAGCCCAAGATGCGATTATTGTAAAAAACGCAATAAAAACGGATAAATTTGCTTTTTCTCCGGAAAACAGGGCAATAAAAAGACGGGAATTAGGGTTAGAAGGATGCTTTGTAATTGGGCAGATTGCAAGGCTGTCGCCGGAAAAAAATCAGCGTTTTCTGATTGACGTATTTATGCAGGCCTACCATAGAGATTCTACAGCAAGGCTGTTGCTTGTTGGAGATGGGGCACTGGCGGAGGAATTGATGGAATATGCCAAGCAGTTGAATCTGGAAAAATATGTTATCTTTGCCGGAACAACAGATATTCCACAGATATTTTACAGTGTCATGGATGTATTCATCCTTCCCAGTATATATGAAGGACTGCCTATTGTCGGAGTTGAAGCACAGGCATCTGGACTGCCTTGTGTCTTTTCGGACGCTGTAACTACGGAAGTAAAGTTGACCGAAAATTGTCGATTTCTTCCTTTGAATGTATCGGCTCAAACATGGGCGGAGGTAGTTCTATCTTACAAGGATATAAAATTGACACGGGACACAGCATGGCATACGGTACGGGACTCAGGATATGACGTTTCCACTATTCCAAAAATGATGGAAGATATTTACCAAGTAGATGAATGTTGCAAAGGCGGGGTATAAGAGACAATGATACAATTTTTTTGCCTGACATATATCTTGTTATTTTCACTTTATATATTTTCATCAAAATGGTTCCATATTACAAAAATGCAGTTTGCTTTTTTGTGGGGATTGTTTTCTTTTGCTCTTGCATTGTTGGCCTATAATATGAATCCTCCCGATGGATTTGACTTGGTTAATTACCAATTTGTCTTCCTTAATCAAATCCGACATTCCGGAATGTCATTGGTTGAGTTTTTGTTTCAAAATGGTACAACTGTCGGCGGAGCTGATTATACAAATTTATACACGTTTAACTTGTTGCGTTATTTTGTTGCATCGATTTCCCAAAATGGTTTTTTGCTGCCTGCAATATGTGTGTTTATTGATTTTTCGATTGTCGGATATATTATGGGTGATTGGTCAATGTCCACAAAGGGGCGGCTCCAATTTAATCCATTGGCGCTGTTTTTGTGTTTCTCTTTTATGCCATTTGTTCACTGCGCGTCGGGTTTGCGAAACGCGTTGTGCGCTTCCATCATGAGTCTCGGCATTTATTTATATCTCTATAAGAAAAAAAATATTCTTGTTTTCTTTTTTCTCTCTTTTGTGGCCGCTACGGTTCATATTGCTGCGCTCATCGCCATACCGATTGTGCTTCTTGCGAGGCTTAAGATAGGTTGGATTGGTTATGGAATGGTGTTTGTTTTTTCATTATTGGCACAGTACGTTACGGAATGGATGGCAACTTCCGGAATTGCGTATTTTCAGGTGGTTTCACGAAAGTATGTTCAATACACTTCGGAAGAACAGTACATTGGTTCCCGTGCGCCGTTATACACGGTTCTTCTGCTTTTGGTTTTTTTTATGCTGGCTTTTTTCCTTACTCAAGCAGGAAAAAGAAATTGGCAAGGTAAAACGCCACAACAGCTGCTCATACGCTTTCTAACGCTGTATATAGTATACATTTTGGGCAACTTTGGCAATTATGATATGGTTTTAAGGCCGACCTATGTGTTGGGACCACTTGCTCCAATTATATGTTCTTTGCTGCTGGAGAGTACCACATGGAGAGATTGTATTTTAGACACCAGGGCGCGATATGTTATAAGGCGTGGGATGATAGTAGCTTGTTATGTATTATGCATATATTTGAATTACAATTTTTTTGTTGCTTATGGAATCTACTTTATTGGACAACATTAATGGGATTTACAAAATGGGAACGGGAATCAAATAAAACGCGACATTGGCTTTGAACTTTTATGTATTCGGTTTTTGAAAATTTAAATGGTTTAATGTAATAATGCGTTGCTTATAAATTATTCATTGTATATTATCCTGTTTTTACGAGATGACTTAAAACTACTTAGTAGAGGAGCTTGTCAGTGATACCGAAGATAATTCATTATTGTTGGTTTGGCGGTAACCCGCTTCCGAAGTTGGCAGAAAAATGTATTGCAAGTTGGCGAAAATATTGTCCGGATTATGAAATAAAACTGTGGAATGAAGAAAATATTGATTTGACATCTGTTGCTTATATGAAGGAAGCATATGAGGCGAAGGCATGGGGATTTGTTCCGGACGTTGCTCGACTTCAAATTATATATGAGAACGGCGGTATTTATCTTGATACAGATGTTGAAATTATTAAGCCTCTTGATACGTTGCTGGATAACTCAGCATTCGTAGGCTTAGAAGATGATAAATATATTGCGTTGGGGTTGGGTTTTGGAGCTGAAAAGGGCAACGAAGTGATAAAAATGCTGCTAGATAAATATAAAGATATGCATTTTCTATTAGATAATGGAACATACAATAAAACTGCCGCACCAAAATATCAAACCCAATTTTTTTACGAAATTGGGTTTAAACCAAGTGAAAATATTGTGAGATTAAATGATGTAACAATATATCCAAGTGAATATTTTTGCCCGTTAAATCCGCGCACAAGTAGACTTAGAATTACAAAAAATTCATATACAATTCATCAGTACATGGCTTCGTGGACTGATTGGGAAACAAAACTCATATTAAAAATAACAAGGACTGTATGTACGAACGGTAAGTTGGGATATTTGTTCGGAAGGGCCATGATATTTGGAGTGAGAGTTATCAGAAAAACGCATAACTGTTTAAAAAAGGCAGCACAGAGGTTACAAAGAAAATAGCAGTAACATTTTCTTTATTATCTGTCATAACTATTCATTTGCTTCCATGAGCTGCACTATACATTATGCATATATTTGAATTACAAGTTTTTTGTGAGCTATGGGGCCAACTTTATTGGATAATATTGAGGAGATTTACAAAATGGAAAAGGAAATTAAACAAAAACGCGACATTGGCTTTGAACTTCTTCGTATAACTGCAATGTTTATGGTAACAGTACTTCATGCGCTCGGTCATGGCGGAGTATTGGAGCAATACACATTTGCGTCTTTCGGCTACATATTCTTTTGGTCTGTCGAAACGCTTTGTTATGTAGCTGTAAATCTTTTTGTACTTATCACAGGATATTTTATGGTCACTTCAGAAGTTAAGCCATCGCGAATACTAAAACTGATGATTCAAGTTGAGTTTTATTCATTGCTATGTCTTGCACTTGCAAAGTTTGTTTTTCATAGAGGGATTACACTTGAAGAATTGATACGCTCAATCTTTCCAATAACCGGAGGGGAGTATTGGTTTGCCAGTGCTTATGTGATATTGATTTTACTTGTCCCGCTTTTGAACCGACTGATCCATTCTATAAATCAAAAGGAACATTTTCGGACTGTTGTTCTATTGCTTACTGTATTTTCCATTATTCCGACTTTCGCATTTTGGAGCAGAAATCTACTGACCGGCGGAACAAATTTTATTTGGTTTATTGTGCTTTATTTTGTAGCCTCATATATTCGTCTTTACCATGATAAACAGAGTACAAAAAAATACCCCTTTGCGAAATGGACATGCGGATATTTGATTTTTATTTTCGGGGGGGGGTTACTGTCGCGTCTTATAATTGGCGGCTTGACCACAGTTCTGCTGGGAAAACCAACGGGAGAAGGAGTATTTTATGCGTATAATTCCATCGTTGTTTTCCCGGCGTCAGTTTGCCTTTTCATGGCGTTCAAAAATCTTAAAATTAAAAACAAAGTTGTTTCAACGGCTATTACAGGGCTTGGTTCGGTCTGCTTTGGAGTATATCTCTTGACGGATCATAAACTCATACGTGAATCGCTTTGGAGACTTGTTAACTTGCCGAGATTAGCCTGCAACGAGGTCTTTTGTGGCATTGGCGTAATGGTAACGTGTATTCTGCTATTCATGCTTGGATGTCTTGTGGAATTTTTGCGTAAAAAGGTGGTTGAGGTTGTCCGTTTGGATAGAGTGATAAATTGGGTGAAGCGGAATTATTTTAATATGTTGAATAATCAGAACTGGTGGCGTTGTAACTAAAGATATACCTGACAACGCAGCAGTCGCCGGAAACTATGCAAAAGTGTTGAATTATAACAATCCGTGACGATTTGCAACGAGACGATGGCAGAAAAAGAAGCTTGGCGGGGACAAAACCGGCAATAAGCTGACCTTTATCGAGATTAAATGTGGTATCGGAGCAAGAGTGGATTTGGGCAGGCCCACCACTATGGCGGGTGAAAATAAAAGAAAATTTATGGAATTTTTATGATAAGAAATCAAAAGGAGGTCAAACGATGTTAAAAAAAGATTGAAAATTCCACGGAGATAGTGATATTCCATTGGGAAGCATAGTAACTCATGCGGAGATGAACACGTATGCAAGGGGATAGCTAATGTATTGCTGAAAATTAAAAGATAACACTTTAAGCTTGCCACAAAAACAGATAAACAACATTTTGCCATAAAACTGGAGGTATAATGCAAATGAGCAAAATATTTAATTGTATGAAAAAGATTTATGTAAAAATGCGGTCTTTTATGAATTTAAAACTTTTAAAGTTTTTTCAACACATTAAGCTAAAGGAAAATTATATTGTATTGGAAAGTGAAGGAGATTTCACTGATAATATACGTGCATTTTATGATTATATGATTGAAAACCAAATAAATGAAAATTATCGCTTAATTTGGGTGGTTCATAATCCGAGAAAATATCAGAAAAAAATACACGAAGAGAACGTAAGATTCATTTCGAGATTTCATATAGGCATCCACATAAAAGCTATGTATTATAATGCTGTATCGAAGTGGTTTGTTGTATCCCATTATGGTTGGCCTATAATTTGGCAACCAGCACAAATTGTCATTAATACGAATCATGGTGTTTATGGTTTGAAAAAGGCGTATTCTGTGAAAAGAAAGTGTTGCGACTACGCTTTGTGCTGTAGTGAATACATCGCAGACGAAGTAAAAAGGCTTTTTCATTTGGATCAAAATCACTGTTTAATTATTGGTATACCTAGATTAGATATGTTATACAAGCACCATGATTATGTACATAAGCTATTTGATGACATCAGAGATGATAAGATTATACTTTCTATGGAGACATATAGACAGACAAAGTCATGGAAAGACTCCGACAAAGTAAATCCTTTTGCATTGAATATTATTTCCAGTAGTGTGGAATTGGCTGAATTAAATGATTTTTTGAAACAGCAGCATTGTGTTTTGATTATTAAAATTCATCATCTGCAAGATATGAAATTTATTAGCTCCGTTCAACTTGATCACATACGATATATAACGGATGAGGATTTGTTGAGATCTAATGTGCAAGTTAATCAACTTTTGGAAAATGCAGATGTTTTGCTAACGGATTACTCTTCTGTTTTTTATGATTATTTGTTATTGAACAGACCAATTGGTTTTATGGTCAGAGATATGGAGGACTACTCACGAGGTTTTTTATCAGATGATCCATTATCTGAAATGCCGGGAGAAAAAATATATACGCTACCTCAGTTAAAGAAGTTTATTGCAAATTGCAATATGAACATTGACCTATACGAGGACGAACGAAACCGTATTAAGAAAAAAGTTTATAAGTATAATGATTCTAATAATTGCGAAAGATTATGGAATTTTATTGAAAGTGGAAATGTACATTGACTAAAGGTAATGCTTGTTGCAATTACGCCGCAGTGTATTATCAATATTATTTATAAAGTCTACAAAGCCTTAAAAAAGGGTAAATAATTTTAGTTGTAGGGTAATTAAACGGAGGACACAAATGAAAGCAGTTATTCTCGCCGGCGGATTTGGCACGCGCATATCCGAAGAATCCGCCTTTAAACCTAAGCCCATGATAGAGATCGGCGAAATGCCGATTCTTTGGCACATAATGAAAGGCTACTCTGCGCACGGTATTAACGAATTTATCATCTGTGCGGGATACAAGCAGCACGTCATAAAGGAGTGGTTTGCGGACTACTTTTTACACACCTCAGACATCACCTTTGACTTCACCCACGGCAACGAGATGATCGTTCACGACAAGCACGCTGAGCAGTGGAAGGTCACGGTTGTGGATACCGGGCTGAACACAATGACCGGCGGTCGGATAAAGCGCGTGCAGAAATACGTCGGGGATGAGCCCTTCTGCCTTACATACGGGGACGCGGTGTCGGACGTAAACATAACCAAGCTCATCGAATATCACAAGTCCCACGGGAAAATTACCACACTTACCTCGATCAGTCTCGCACAGCAAAAGGGCGTTTTGGATGTTGACGACAGCGGAACAATTACCGCTTTCAGAGAAAAGGACGATGAGGACGGTTCGCTTATCAATGGCGGATTTATGGTCTGCAACCCTGAAATATTCGGTTACATAGAGGGCGACGGCACGATTTTTGAGCAACGCCCGATGAGACGTCTTGCGTCAGAGGGGCAGCTCAAAAGCTACTATCACGACGGTTTTTGGCAGTGCATGGACACCAAGCGCGAGAAGGACAAGCTCGAGGAGCTTTGGGCTTCGGGCCGGGCGCCGTGGAAGATTTGGGAGGACTAAATGAATTTATCATTCTACAAAAATAAGCGCGTCCTTGTGACGGGTCATACCGGCTTTAAGGGAACGTGGCTTTGCAAAATGCTCGTAAACGCCGGCGCGGTTGTGACGGGCTACAGCCTTGAGCCGCCGACGGAGCCGAATTTGTTTGACATTTCCGGACTTGAGAACAGGATGAAAAGTGTTATCGCCGACATCCGTGACTTTGACAGATTGAAAGCCGTCTTTGCCGGAGCTCAGCCCGAAATCGTTCTGCACCTTGCGGCTCAGCCGATAGTCCGTGACAGCTATGAGGATCCCCGCTATACATACGAAACAAACGTGATGGGTACTGTGAACCTTATGGATTGCGTGCGGCTTTGCCCGTCTGTAAAGAGCGTCCTCAATGTCACGACCGACAAGGTATACAAAAACAACGAGTGGTGCTGGGGCTACCGCGAGGACGAGCCGCTGGACGGCTTTGACCCGTACTCCAACAGCAAAAGCTGTTCCGAGCTTGTGACCCACAGCTACATAAACAGCTTTTTCGCCGACAGGGATATTGCTGTTTCGACCGCAAGAGCCGGAAATGTTATCGGCGGCGGAGACTTCGCAAATGACAGGATCATTCCCGACTGCGTTCGCGCAATGAAAGCCGGCGAGAAAATCGGCGTGAGAAATCCGTATTCGACAAGGCCGTACCAGCACGTTTTAGAACCGCTGGCGGTTTATCTGACCGTTGCGGCAAAGCAGTATGAGGACAAGCGTTACGCGGGATTTTATAACGTAGGCCCCGACGACTGCGACTGCGTAACGACGGGTGACCTTGTGGACCTGTTCTGCAAGCACTGGGGCGACGGCGCGGAATGGATAAATCAGTCGGAGGAGAACGCCCCCCACGAGGCAAATTTTTTGAAGCTGGACTGCTCGAAATTAAAGTCGACCTTCGGTTGGAAACCGAGGTGGCACATGGACGAGTGCATGAGATATACCGTCCGCTTCTATAAGGCGTGGCTCGCGGGAGAGGATATCCCCACGGAGATGGATAGGGAAATTGCGGAATTTTTGGAGGGATAAAAATGTCAAACTGGAAAAACGAAACGGAGGCAAGGGAACGGATAAAGACCCTTGTCGCCGAATATTATCACGATTTCAAGGAGAAAAAGGAACCGTTCAAGCCGGGCGACAGGATAAGCTATGCTTCCCGCGTTTTCGATGAAAAGGAGATGCAGAGCCTGACCGATGCGATGCTCGACTTCTGGCTCACGACAGGGAGATTCTCCGACGAATTTGAAAAGAAGTTTGCCGAGTGGATAGGCGTAAAATACGCGCACCTTGTCAACAGCGGCTCGTCGGCAAATCTTATTGCGTTTTCGGTTCTGACCGCCCCGGAGCTCGGTGAGCGGCAGATAAAGCGCGGCGACGAGGTAATAACTGTCGCCTGCGGCTTCCCGACTACGGTCACCCCAATTTTGCAGTATGGCGCGGTGCCGGTTTTTGTTGATGTGACTGTGCCGCAGTACAACATCGACGTGACAAAGCTGGAGGAAACGATATCCCCCAAAACAAAGGCCGTAATGATCGCACATACTCTTGGCAATCCTTTTGATTTAAAAGTGGTCAAGGCATTTTGTGACAAGTACAACCTTTGGCTTGTCGAGGACAACTGCGACGCGCTTGGCTCGCAGTACACTATTGACGGCGTGACGAAATTCACCGGCACATGGGGCGATATCGGTACCAGCAGCTTTTATCCTCCGCACCACATGACCATGGGCGAGGGCGGCTGCGTTTACACAAACGACCCGCTGCTCCACAGGCTGATACTTTCTTACCGCGACTGGGGTCGCGACTGCGTCTGCCCGTCGGGCCGCGACAACTTCTGCGGACACCGCTTTGACGGACAGTTCGGCGAGCTGCCGAAGGGCTACGACCATAAATACGTTTACAGCCATTTCGGATACAATCTCAAGGTCACGGATATGCAGGCGGCCGTGGGCGTTGAGCAACTCAAGAAATTCCCGCACTTCATTGAACGCCGTCGGCATAACTGGGACAGACTGAGAAAGGCTCTTGAGCCTGTTCAGAACATAATTATTCTCCCCGAGCCCGCCGAAAACAGCCGCCCGTCGTGGTTTGGCTTCCTGATCTCGATCAGACCCGAGGCCGGCCTCGACAGGAACAAGATCACGCAATACATAGAGGAGCACAACGTCCAGACCCGTCTCCTGTTCAGTGGCAACCTCATCAAGCACCCGTGCTTTGACCAAATAAGAGGCGCTGACGCATATCGGGTTGTCGGCGCCCTTGACGGAACGGAGTTTATTATGAACAACTCGTTTTGGATAGGCGTTTATCCGGGAATGACAGATGAAATGATTGACTATATGGCGGAGACGGTGAAGGAAGCGGTAAAGTAAATTATGACAGTATCTGATTATATTGTAGAATATCTTATTTCAAAAAACATAACCGATATATTCGGCTACCCTGGAGGAATGGTTACATATTTTATGGATTCCCTGAGCAAGAGAAGCAACTGTATCAAGGCTCATCTTGCTTATCATGAGCAGGGAGCGGCTTTCGCAGCCTGCGGATATGCACAGGTCAGCGGCAAAGTCGGCGTAGCCTATGCTACAAGTGGCCCCGGGGCCACTAATCTTATCACGGGAATTTGTAACGCATATTTTGATTCTATTCCGACGCTGTTTATTACAGGGCAAGTAAATACTTTTGAAAGCAAAAGTGATAAGAGTGTAAGACAGCGTGGATTTCAGGAAACGGACATAGTGTCGATAGTTAAGCCGGTGACAAAATATGCCATAAAAATCGAAAAAGCAGAAGATATTAAATATCAGCTTGACTATGCCTTTCATACTGCCTTAAACGGTAGAAAAGGACCGGTATTGCTGGATATTCCTATGAATATATTCCGTGCAGAAATAGAACCTGAAGTGCTTGGAAGATATTTTCCTACTATTTCTCAAAATAATCCCCATCAGCAGCTGAATATGTTGATCGATATGCTAAATCTTTCAAAAAAGCCGCTGATTTTGCTTGGCAACGGAATAAAAACTTCATGTGTTGCTGATGAGATGTATAAAATAATTGAAAGGCTGAAAATTCCGGTTATCAGCACAATGATTGCAGTTGATGTTGCTGCGGAATATAAGTATAACTATGGATTTATCGGTGCGTATGGAAATAGAACAGCGAACTTTTTAGCTTCAAAATGTGATCTTTTAATTTCAATTGGTGCAAGACTTGACGTAAGGCAGGTCGGTGCCAAACGAGACAATTTTGCCCCGCATGCAAGGATAATAAGAGTAGACATTGACCCCGGTGAATTAAGCTATTGTGTTCATGAAGATGAAATACATATCTGCACAGATATAAAAATTTTTGTCAAATTGCTAAGCAAAATCGTAGTTGAAGATTATAGCGAATGGATAGGCTTATGTGAATCTATAAGAGGCAAGTTAGCCGGCATTGATGTTAAACGTCCAAACTGTCTTGTAAAAGAATTGGGAAGTTTAATTCCCGAAAACACTGTTATCACTACTGACGTTGGGCAAAATCAGGTTTGGGTCGCGCAGTCTCTTGAATTTAAGAATGGTCAAAGAATACTTTTCAGCGGAGGTCACGGTGCGATGGGGTATTCTCTTCCGGCAGCTGTTGGAGCGTGCATTGCTTCATCTAAAAGACCGACCGTTTGCTTTAGCGGCGACGGAGGTATTCAGATGAATATTCAGGAACTGATGGCAGTTTCAAGTGAAAAACTTCCAATCAAGATTATTCTTTTAAATAATTATTCACTTGGCATGATAAGGCATTTTCAAGAAATGTATTTTGACAAAAACTATACTCAGACTACGCTTTCGGGCGGGTATGCCGTTCCCGATTTTAGCGCGATAGCAAGCGCATACGGGATAAAATATATTTGTTCCGAAAGCGAAGAAGATATACAGTCAATAGACAAAGCAATTTTCGAAAGCGATGAGCCGGTTTTCATAGAGGTAAAGATAAAGGAAGATACATACGTTTTCCCGAAGCTTGAATTCGGCAAGCCTAATCAGGATCAGGAGCCGTTGCTTGAAAGAAAGCTTTATGATGAGATAAATAATATGGATATATAGAGGATAGCAGATGAAAAGAGCAATTATAACAGGTGCCACCGGTGTTGTAGGCATGGCGCTGATAAAAGAGCTTATAAAGAACAATGTAGAAATGCTTGTTCTTTGTCGTGAAGGATCTCCTAAAAACGGTAGAATCCCCGTGCACCCACTTATTACGAAGAAATATTGTAGTCTGAATGAATTGTACGGGCTCCAAAATGATACAGGAAAAGAGTATGATGTTTTTTATCACTTTGCATGGGCAGCGACTGCCGGACCTGACAGAAATAATATGTACGCGCATGCGGACAATATTAAGTATGCCCTTGACGCAGTGAGCGCTGCAAAGCGTTTTGGATGCAGGATGTTTATAGGTGCGGGTTCTCAGGCTGAATATGGCAGACATGAAGGCATATTAAAGCCGGAAACACCGTGTTTCCCTGAAAACGGATACGGAATGGCAAAGCTCTGTGCGGGACAGATGACACGTGAGTATGCTCATCAGCTTAGAATCAAGCACATATGGACGAGAATTTTGAGTGTTTATGGCCCTAATGACGGAAAGAATACCATGGTCACATCGCTAATAAAAAAACTTAAAAATAGAGAAACTCCCGCCCTTACTAAAGGTGAGCAGATGTGGGACTATCTTTACAGCGAGGATGCGGCAAGAGCATACAGATTGCTCGGCGAAAAGGGTATTTGTGGAAAAACTTATGTGATCGGAAGCGGAGAAGCAAGACCGCTTAAGGAATACATGGAAACAATCCGTGATATTGTTTACCCTGATGCTCGGCTTGAATTCGGAGAGATACCGTATTCTGAAAAGCAGGTTATGTATATCTGCGCGGACATAAGCGAGCTGAAAAAGGATATAGGGTGGGAACCTACGACGGACTTTTCTGAAGGAATCAACGAGATAATGAGACATTATTAAATAAAACGATTAACAGCATTGACAGCGAAGTTGAAACTGCCCTATAACAGGAGTGATACAATGGCGGACGGAAGGCTGAAAAATTCCATAAGGAATACCGTATTTGGCATTGCGTGCCGTCTGATAACGATATTTTTCCCGTTCGTTATCAGAACGGTTATCATTAAAAAAATCGGTATGGATTATGCCGGACTCAACGGGCTTTTCAGCTCTGTACTGATGATGCTAAGTATCAGCGAGCTTGGTTTTGGGTCGGCGCTTGTTTACAGTATGTATAAGCCCATTGCGGAAGCGGATGATAAAAAAGTATGCGCACTATTAAATTTTTATAAAAAGGTTTACCGCATTGTCGGATGCGTTATTCTTGGACTCGGTCTTGTTATTTTACCGTTTGTAAGGTCTTTCATTAACGGTGAGGTGCCTGCGGACATAAATGTCTATGTATTGTATCTTGTGTTTTTGTTGAATACAGTTATCGGTTACTTTGCGTTTGCCTATAAGAGCGCTCTGCTTACTGCCTCTCAAAGAGTTGACATATCCAGCAGGATAACGATATTTGTAAATCTTTCAATGTATGCTGCACAGCTTACCGTGCTATGCCTGTTGAAAAACTATATGGCATATGTAATCCTCAGTCCCGTATTTACTGTTATAACAAATCTTGTAGTATCTTTTGTTGTTGATAAAATGTATCCTCAATATAAATGCCGAGGCTCTATTGAAAAGAGTGAACTTAAAGAAATATATAAAAATGTATTTGCCCTGATTGGAGAAAAAGTTGGGGCAACGGTATTGCTTTCTACTGATACCATAGTGATTTCTGCGGCATTAGGCCTAACAGCCGTTGCCTGTTACAACAATTACTATATGATTATAAGTGCCGTGCGCAGTTTGGTCATGGTTATATTTGATTCAATTCGTCCAAGCGTCGGCAATAGTATGGTTACAGAAAGCCTTGAGAAAAATTATAGGGATTTCAACAAAATATCTTCTTTGTTCGTTTGGATATCGGGGTTCTGCTCTATCTCTATGATGTGCCTTTTCCAGCCGTTTATGAGAATATGGGTTGGAGAAGAATATCTTCTTTCAACAGCTACGGTCATAATGTTTGGGGTATATTTCTTCGGATGGAAAATGCTTGATGTGCTTGTTTTATACCGAGACGCCGCCGGTATGTGGTGGTATGGCAAATCAAGGCCGTATGTTGTTTCAATTTTGAATATATTAGGCGACATTCTTCTTGTTCATTTCTTTGGTCTTGATGGCGTAGTATTTGCAACACTTTTTACATCTGTTTGTATGTCATATCCATGGTTGCTCGGCATTTTATTCAAGCAGTATTTTAAAGGTAAGCCGTGGGATTATCTAAAACGTTTGGCTCTGCAATGCGTAATTGTAGTAGCCGCAGGCTTGATTACATATTTCCTTTGTTACCGCATTGTTGTTGGTTACAGCTTTGTTAAGTTTTTGATCAGAACGGTGATATGCGTTGTTGTGCCAAATCTGATTTTTATGTTTACAATCGGAAGAAACCGTGATGTTCATGAGTTGATTTCGAAGCTGACAAAAGGCCATATGTAAAAATGAGATTGTTAAATATAAAATATCTTAAGTGCCAGCTATAAATTGCTAACGAAATCATTTTGTTGCAAATAGGTGATATAATGAAATATTATGATTATTTAATCGTCGGCGCGGGCCTATACGGCGCAGTCTTTGCCCAGCAGGCGAAGGCGGCGGGCAAAAGCGTGCTTGTCATAGACAAGCGCTCGCACATAGCGGGTAATATCTACACCGAGGAGATTGAAGGCATAAATGTCCACAAATACGGGGCGCATATATTCCATACAAACAACAAAATAGTGTGGGATTATGTAAATCGATTTGCGGAGTTTAACCGTTTCACTAACTCACCGGTGGCAAATTATCACGACGAGCTATATTCACTGCCCTTCAATATGTACACCTTCAACAAAATGTGGGGCGTGGTGACTCCCGAAGAGGCGGCGGCGAAAATCGAGGAGCAGAAAAAAGCGGCCGGAATAACCGAGCCGAAGAACCTTGAGGAGCAGGCCATATCTCTCGTGGGCACCGATATCTACGAGAAGCTGGTGAAGGGGTATACCGAAAAGCAATGGGGCCGCCCATGTGCAGAGTTGCCGGCCTTTATCATCAAGCGTCTGCCTGTAAGGTTGACCTTTGACAACAACTACTTCAACGCCCTGTATCAGGGAATTCCAGTCGGCGGCTATACGAAGATGGTCGAGAATATGCTTGACGGCATAGAGGTAAGGCTCAACACCGACTACTTTGAGCACAAAGCGGAGTTGGATTCTCTGGCGGAAAAAGTTGTCTATACCGGCCCCATCGACGCATACTTCAACTATTGCTACGGCCCGCTGGAGTACCGCAGTGTCCGGTTTGAAACCGAGGCGCTGGACAAGCCCAACTTTCAAGGCAACGCCGCTGTCAATTATACTGACCGCGAAACGCCGTGGACGCGCATCATTGAGCATAAATGGTTCGAGTTCGGCAAGGACAAAGACGGAAATTACCTCCCCAAAACCGTCATAAGCCGCGAATACTCCTCCGAATGGAAGCCCGGCGACGAGCCGTATTACCCGGTGAACGATGAGAAAAACGGCACTCTTTACGCGAAATACAAAGCTCTTGCCGACGCTGAAAAAAATGTTATTTTTGGCGGACGTTTGGGCGAGTACAAATACTACGACATGGACGCTGTTATCGCTACGGCGCTAAAGAGAGTAAAAATAGCGGGCATAAAAATAAAATGATAAAAGGGATATCTCGACATTAATAATGTCTTGACGGAGTCAAGAGTAACGCAACCGGTTATCTTATCTCGTGACGCCGATCCGTGCAAAATGATATTTCACAAAATCTAATGGCATCGTTTTCTTGGCAAGAACTAAAGTTCAATGTAGTCACAATATTCGTTCTGTCCCTCCATCTATGGTTGCCAACATAATATAATTTTTAAACCCCCTTCAGAGTACGTACAGAACATATGTACATACTCTTAAGGGGATTTTTTCTTTGTCGGTTCTTAAACGATGCGTGGATGTCCTTAAACTTTCAAATAGGAAGTTTGAGGTGTTGATTTATGACAGAACAACAAAAGAAAGATATTATCACCTTGCGGGAGGAGGGAATATCATATTCTGATATTTCGGCTCGAATCGATATACCTCTGAATACCGTCAAATCATTCTACAGGCGGCATAATGGAAGCAAAACTCTCTCTTGCAAAAACTGCGGCAAAAAATTTACACAGCCGCCCGGCACGAGAGAAAAGAAATTTTGTTCGGACTCCTGTCGCCTGAAATGGTGGAACGCCCATAGAGATAGCGTAAATAAAAAGGCCATATACAGTTACCGCTGCGCGTATTGCGGCGTCATGTTCCAGGCTTATGGAAACACGCGTCGGAAATACTGCTCACGCGATTGCTATGTCGCCGACCGGTTCAAGGGTGGTCACGGCGATGAGTAAAGAGGAATTTAAAAACGAAAAGCTCTATCAAACTACTATGCACCTTGCCGGAAAAATGCTTTATGATGGCCTTATCTCAAAGGAGGAGTATTGTGAGATAAACACAATATTCCTTAAGAAATACCGGCCTGTTTTTGGCATATTATTTTCGGATATATCCTTGACTTTTCCGGAATAAAGAGTGATATATAGTAGCTGAAAGGAGTGATACAATGTCAGTTGTTATAAGGATAGAACCGGCGGCGCCGAATATAAAATCAAGGAAAAATGTGGCCGCTTATGCCCGCGTATCTATGGAGTCGGAACGGATGAACCACTCCCTCTCCGCGTAGGTCAGCTATTACAGCGCCCTCATACAAAGTAATTTGGACTGGCAGTATGCGGGCGTTTACGTTGATGAGGGAATATCAGGGACTGGCATAGACAAGCGTGACAACTTCAAGCGCATGATAAATGCCGCTGACGACGGCAAAATTGACGTTATACTCACAAAGTCGATCCAGAGGTTTGCAAGAAACACGGTGGATCTGCTGGAGACAGTGAGGCATCTGAAGGACATCGGTGTCGAGGTCAGATTCGAAAAGGAAAACATCAGTTCCATGAGCGGAGACGGAGAGTTAATGCTATCCATCCTCGCTTCATTCGCTCAGGAGGAAAGCCGGAGCCTTTCAGAAAATGTTAAGTGGTCCAAGTCAAAGTCAGCGGAAAAAGGTGTCATGACAAACGCTTCCGCTCCCTATGGGTACAGGTGTGAGAACGGGACATTACTTGTTGTCCCGGAAAAGGCCGAGGTCGTGAAAAGAATATTTACCGATTACACGAAGAACAAAATGACTGTTTACCAAGTTACAAAAAGGCTCAACAGCGATAATATTCCATCGCCACGCGGCTCAGTCTGGTCGCAGAGCGTGGTGAGCCGATTACTGAGAAATGTGACTTATACGGGCAATATGCTTTTTGGCAAAACATATGTTGAAAATTACTTGTCTCACAGGAGAGTATGGAATCACGGCGAGCGGCCCCGTTACTATGCCGAGGGTACGCATGAGGCGATCATATCCTCGGAACTGTTCGCCGAGACTCAGGAGATTTTGGATAAATGCATGAACCTTGGAAGGCACGCTAATCGAAGCGTGGAATATCACTGCTTCACGGGCAAGATCATATGCGGATGCTGCGGTAAGCCTTTCGGCCGGAAATTATATACGACAAAATCCAAAGGCGACCGGTATATATGGTTATGCAGAAATGCGCCTGCCAAGTGCCCGACGGCGGTTTTATACGAGCGGGAGCTTGAACAAATGCTCGCCGACGAGCTGGGGATGCGAACCTTTTCAGCCGCAGAATTTGAGAATAAAATCAGCGTTATTTCAGTCGAGCCAGACGACATGGTACGCGTGACCGCTAATGACGGCTCAACAGTGGAATTTTTGTACAAGCGCAAAAGGGAGAGAAAATAGTACTATGGCAGAAAGAAAAGTAAGAACTATCCCAGCCTCCATAAGCAGGGTTACAGCGGAGCCGCTGAATGTAAAGACAAAACGAAAGGTGGCGGCATACGCCCGCGTCTCAACGGACCATGAGGAGCAGCTTACAAGCTATGAGGCTCAAGTGGATTATTACACAAAATACATAAACAGCCGTGATGACTGGGAGTTTGTCGCTATATATACGGATGAGGGCATTTCCGCAACGAATACTAAAAAACGCGAGGGCTTTAAGGCGATGGTCGCCGACGCTCTTGCCGGTAAAATTGACCTGATCGTTACCAAGAGCGTGAGCAGGTTCGCAAGGAACACGGTGGACAGTCTCTCCACCATTAGAAAGCTAAAGGAGCATGGCACCGAGTGCTATTTTGAAAAAGAAAATATCTGGACTTTCGATTCTAAAGGCGAGCTGCTCATTACCATTATGTCAAGCCTTGCGCAGGAAGAAAGCCGCTCGATCTCCGAAAATGTAACTTGGGGACAACGAAAACGAATGGCCGACGGCAAGGTCAGCTTCGCATACAGCCGCTTCCTCGGCTTAGAGAAAGACAGTGAGAGTGGGAAAATAGTTGTTGATCCGAAACAGGCCGAAACCGTCAGGCTGATATTCCGTATGTTCCTTGACGGGATGACGCCGCATACCATCGCGGCGGAACTGACGAAACGCGGCGTGAAAACTCCCGGCGGAAAGGATGTATGGAACCGGCAGACAGTTCGCAGGATGCTGTCAAACGAGAAGTACAAAGGCGACGCCCTTTTGCAAAAGCAGTTCACGGTTGACTTTCTGCAAAAGAAAATGAAGAAAAACGAGGGCGAGGTCCCGCAATATTACGTTGAGGGAAACCATGAGGCAATTATCAGCCCGGCGGTGTTCGACATGGTGCAGGCGGAGTTGTCAAGGCGGACAGCGAATGGAGCAAAGTACAGCGGAGTGAGTATTTTTTCCAATAAAATAAAATGCGCCGACTGTGGAGGGTGGTATGGGTCAAAGGTATGGCATTCAACAGACCCATACCGAAGGGTGATTTATCGCTGCAATCGGAAATACAGCGGTGAAAAGTGCCAAACTCCCCACGTCACGGAAGACGAGATAAAAGAAGCATTTGTATCCGCATATAACCGACTTGTCAGCGAGAAGAAAGAAATAATCGGTAACGCGGAGCTCATCCGAAAGACGTTGAGCACGACTGCCGTTCTAAGGGATGAGAAGGCCAGGCTGGAAGAGGAAATGGCCTTGCTTGTGAAAATGTCGCAGAGTGTCATTGCGGAAAACGCCCGTGTTGTTCAGGATCAGGATGAGTATCAAAGACGCTATAGCGGGTTGATCGAGAGATATGACGCCGCAAAAGTGCGGTATGATGAAGTTGCGGCAGCGATTTCCGCAAAGGAGGAGCAGAGTGAGCGGCTTGGAAACTTTATCAGAGCATTAAAGGCTCAAGACGGAGTTATCAAGGATTTTGACAGCAGCCTATGGAGCAGCATGGTAGACTTCGTGACAGTGAGCAGAAACAAGGAATTTGTATTCACATTTCGTGACGGCACGGAAATATGAGGATAAAGAAGAACTCAAGGCACCCGGCGAACGGGCGCCTTTTTCGTTTGAAGCAAAACCCTTTAAATAGCCGTTTCGTATCGTTTGGTGCATTTTGGTGCACCAAAATGAAATTTTTTTGCACCAAAAAACATAGTTCGTTCAATTGTATCGTTTATGACACGGCAATAGATGTAATGATACCGTAATTGATACGTTGTGCCTATGTAAACCCCTGTAAATCAAGGCATTTTCAGTTTGTGACCCAGACGGGTCTTATTTTTTTTGCTTTTGTGAATCGGTCTAAATTTCTTGATATGTGCAACTTTGAACGAACCATAAATAAATGAACGAACCTATCTGCGTTCGTTCATTTATTTATGGTATAATAACAGTGCTTCTAAAATTAATATGTTTTAAATGCAATCGACCCGATTAAACACACATTTAATGTTATATTCGCAAAAAATACTTGTTACTCGAAGTAGGAATCATAAGGGACCTCCATGTCCTTAAGGAAATTGCTTCGCGCGTTTATCGGCGGCTCCGCCAGCTTGTAGCCCTTCCACTTCATTATTCGGAACTTAAAGTCAAGCAGTTCTATTGGAACGTGCAGAATGGCGGCGGCCTGAAAGAATGTGGTGTCACGGTTAAGCGCGTCAAGAACCTCATTATCGTCCAAAAGCAGCTCTGCCGCAAAAAGATTGGCGTCCTTTTCAAGTACGGATGTCTGGTCAAACATCGCGACATCGTGGAAAGCATGAATTTTGCTGTTTCTATGGTTGATTGCATGACATAGCTCTTGAGCGATGATTATCCTTTGGATGATCTCCGGCAGGTCGTCATTTATGGTTATTGTCCGTATTCTTTTGCATTCCAAAAAGAAACCCTTAATAGCGTCATCGTGAGTTCCGAGGGATTGATACAGCAGCTTTATACCCATGTCCTCGCAGAGCCGCACGGGGTCGTTTTCCTTAAACTTTCTCTTAAGTTTATTCACAGAACGGCATATAGCTTCGTAGGTCAATGCAAACACCTCCTCGGCGGTAAAAGGAAAGACCTTTATTTATCTTTTGGCCCAAACTTGATCTTTGCGGCCTCTTTGCAGGTGATGTAGGCTGTCATCACTGCCTCGAAATATGCGTTCTTTTCTTCTTGGGACAGTTCACCGCCCGCAAACAGCGCCTTGTTCTGTTCAAGCAGGAAGTCAACGTCAATTGCTCCCGACAGGCCGTAAAGGGCGCGGGCTTTTTCTATGTAGCCATCCTTTTCAATATCCTCCACGGGATTTTCGCAAGCGTCGTCAGACAAATACTTAGAGGAAACCTTTAGAGCCTTAGCAAGTTTGAGCAAGGTGGCAGGGCGTGGAGTTTTATCTCCGGCCTCGTAAGCGAATATCGAACGAGATGATATTCCGACCTGCTTTGAAAGCTGATTCTGAGATAAATTAAGTGTCACGCGGGCGTTTTTCAATTTGGTGGGAAACGATGTCATAAAGTTATCACTCCTTGTTAAAATCAAAAAATTCGTAAAAGTTCAACAAAATTTAAAAAAACTATTGACAAAATTTCAGCGTCGTGCTATACTTGATTATGAACCCAATCGAACTTTAATTTTATTATATAACGAAGAAGATGATTTGTCAAGAGAAAAATGCAAAATAGTTCACAAAAATTCATGGGAGGGTAAAAATTGAGAAATCAAAAGAAAAGACTGCTTCGCACACCCAAATATAAAATCCCAATAGGAGAGCCGATAAAAATGGCCGATGGCGGCTACGCGCTCCGCATAAAAAGACATAATGGCAGCGACGTTGAAGAGATATCAATGGAAAAAATGTTTGCTATGGTGGTTAAGGAAGCACACGACGGCGCATAAAAAATGCCGCAAAGCAGGAAGCCCCGGCATGAGGGCATCCGCTTCACATACATAGACCGCTCCGACGAGCAGGACCGATATGAGTTCAGCCGGTACGAGTATTCAACAGACGGGAGTCTGTTGGTATTCGTGTCGGCTTTTTTCGTTAGAGCGATAAAAAATTAATTGTCTCAACCGCCTTGAGATGCGCATTAAAGGCGATGGATACAAAGGAACCGGACGGAAATTTCCGTTTTGAAAATCCGGATGTACCACCGTTATTTCGCTATGCTCATTTTTAACGCGGGTTTATCGGTGTATCATCTTGATATGCCGATTTTATATAAAAACACAAAAAACTGTCCCAAGGCTCATCCGCTGACGAGTGGGTGCCCAGAGCGGAGGGACGGAAGAAAGTAAAATTAAGTCAGCCTACTGGGGTGGTTGACCACATGAAATGGAGTGTCATTTTATGATGGTCGACAAGGAAATGAAAATATTTTCAGTGGCTCTCCATTTCGACTTCAGGTCGATGGAGGGACCGCAGAATGATAAAAAAAGATAGACAAAGTGTTGACAAACAGTATTTTATTCCTATGGAAGTGACCAATGAAACAATGAGGGATTTCGGAATTAACCATGATGATTTAGTATGGACCAAAATAGGGAACCGCAGGGTTAGGGCGATAATGGTTCCGGTAACTAAAGAACAATATTATGAGTTCATGCGTCCATTATGGAGAGAGGACAAGCGAAGTCAAAGAGCTGTGCCGGCAGTTTCGCTCGACAAACTTTATGATGAGAATGAATATGAGGTTGCGGACGATACAGATATTGAGGAGAATTATATGAAAAAGCTCCTTGTTGAAGAATTAAATAAAGCCCTCGATGAACTTGACGAGGTAGACCGTGTCATTATGGATTTGTTTGGCAAGGGAAGCACGGAGACCGAAATCGGTGTCGTTATAGGTATGTCACAAAAAGGCGTAAATAAACGCAAGCGTAAAATTTTTGAAAGACTAAAAAACAGGCTTAAGGATTACAGATGATTTATATCCCTGTCTCAAAAATTTTTGAGACAGGGATATTTTTTGGTTCTTAAAGTGAGCGTATTTGTCCTATAACCTTCAGAGGGCCAGCAATAGCGGCTCGGAAAGGAGAAATAAATAGGCAATGAAAAACAAATCATGCACCGACTGTAATCAAAATATCGATACTGAGGTATCAGACTTATTGATTGCAATAAGTGTCAAAGCCAAGAGACTTGCACAAAAATTTATCAGGTTGAATGATGAAAGACAGATTGAGCAAAGCCGTAAGGAAGATGCGGCATATCGCTGCAATAATTGTCGAGGTGCCGGAGGGAGGTGAGGATGATGGATGAGAAATTTGAGATAAGGCTTATCAGGAACGCAGCCAGAGGTATGCGCGAGTGCGCGGACACACTCGATAAGATTCTGGCTGACCTGACAGGTGCGGAAACCGCACCCAAGGAGGAAACCGCGGAAAAGCCCATAACACTGGAAGATGTCCGAGGTCTTCTGGCAGATAAATCCCGCGCGGGACACACGGCGGAGGTCAAGGCTCTGCTCATAAAGCATGGCGCGGACAGGCTGTCCGGCATTGACCCGGCAAACTACGCCGTTCTTATGGCGGACGCGGAGGGGCTGTGATGTCTTTACACGCATTGTTGTCCGCGTCGTCCAGTCACAGATGGCTGGCCTGCCCTCCCTCGGCGAGGCTCTGCGAGAGCTTCGAGGACAAGGGCAGCGAATACGCCTCCGAGGGCACGGACGCGCACACCCTCTGCGAGTATAAGCTCCGTAAGGCTCTCGGAGAAAATGTCAAAGACCCCACGGAAAATCTCGAATTCTATGACTCCGAAATGGAGCGGTGCGCCGAGGACTACGCGGCCTACGTCCTGGAGCTGGTTGAGAAAGTCCGGGCCGTTTGTCTCGACCCGGTGGTGCTTGTGGAGCAGCGGCTGGACTATTCCCGCTTCGTGGAGTCAGGCTTCGGCACCGGCGACTGTGTCGTCATCGGCGACGGCACTCTCCATGTGGTGGACTACAAGCACGGGAAAGGCGTGGAGGTTTCGGCGGAAAGAAATCCGCAGATGATGTGTTACGCGCTGGGGGCGCTGGAGCTGTTTGATGGCATATACGACATAGATACTGTGACCATGACCATTTTTCAGCCCCGCCGTGAAAACGTCAGTGTGTTTACAATGACAAAGGCCGATCTCTACTCGTGGGCGGAAAATATCCTCGCTCCCACAGCGAAGCTGGCATACGCCGGCGAGGGTGAGTTCAGCGCCGGGGAACACTGCCGGTTTTGCAAGGCCAAAGCAATCTGCCGTAAACGGGCGGAGTACAATCTTGAGCTGGCGAGGTACGACTTTCAGCCGCCGTCGCTCCTTGAGGACGACGAGGTCGCCGCCATACTTGGTAAGGCCGGAGAGCTGGCCGCGTGGGTGGAGGACGTCCGGGAGTACGCGCTCAGGCTGGCGGTGAGCGGGAAGGAATGGCCGGGCTGGAAGCTGGTCGAGGGCCGCTCCAACAGGAGATATACCGATGAGACGGCGGTGACTCAAACGGTGGTGAAGGCTGGACTTGACCCATACGAACATAAGGTGCTTGGCATAACCGCCATGGAGAAAATGCTGGGCAAGGGCCGATTTGATGAGCTTCTCGGCGGTCTGACGTTCAAGCCCCAGGGGAAGCCCACGCTGGTGCCGGAGAGCGATAAACGTCCGGCCATAAATACCGCAAAAACAGATTTTGAAGAAATTTAGGAGGTAAACATTATGTCAACAATCGTAAATCCCACAAAGGTGATCACCGGTCCCCGGACGCGCTGGAGCTACGCCAACGTCTGGGA
>CANRJP010000022.1 GCA_947630975.1 uncultured Clostridia bacterium | reverse complement strand
CCCGACAGCTATATCAACGGGCAGAGCGTTTACGAGGCCCGCCGCCTTGCGGGCATGATTCTCGGCAAAGAGACCCGGGTGGACGCCGACATCGTCATAGGCGTGCCGGACAGCGGTCTCTGCGCCGCCGTGGGCTATTCCGAAGGCTCGGGCATACCTTACGGCATAGGCATAGTGAAAAACCGCTATGTGGGCCGCACCTTTATCCAGCCCACCCAGACCCTGCGCCAGCGGAACGTGGAGATAAAGCTCACCGCTTTGGAATCCTGCGTCAGCGGCAAACGGGTGGTTCTCGTGGACGACAGCATAATCCGCGGCACCACCAGCGCCAACCTGATACGACTTTTGAAGGAGGCCGGAGCCGCCGAGGTACATATGCGAGTGTCCTCTCCCCCCTTCCTGTGGCCCTGCTATTTCGGGACCGACATTCCCAACAAGCACGAGCTGGCTGCAAACAATCTGTCTTGCGAGGAGCTGCGGCAGAAGATAGGAGCCAACTCTCTGGGCTATCTGGACGTTGAGGACTTGAAAAAGATAGTTCCCGGGCTGGACAGCTACTGCGACGCCTGCTTCAGCGGGGACTATCCGACCTTTTGATTACATCTGAGAAAGGAAAATAATATGAACAACACATACAAAAATGCCGGCGTGGACGTTGAGGCCGGTTACGAGGCCGTCCGCCTGATGAAAGCCGACGTAAAGAGAACCTTTATCGACGGAGTTGTGGGCGACATCGGCGGCTTTGGCGGCCTGTTCTCCCTGCATAAGGACGCCTATGAGGAGCCGGTGCTGGTAAGCGGCACCGACGGCGTGGGCACCAAGCTCAAGATCGCCTTTTTGTCCGACAAGCACGACACCGTAGGTCAGGACTGCGTAGCCATGTGCGTCAACGACATCGTGTGCAGCGGCGCCAAGCCCCTGTTTTTCCTAGACTATGTGGCCGTGGGCAAGAACGTGCCCGAAAAGGTGGCCGCCATCGTTCGGGGCGTGGCCGACGGCTGCGTCAAGGGGGGCTGCGCCCTCATCGGCGGGGAGACCGCCGAAATGCCCGGCTTTTATCCGGCGGACGAGTACGATCTGGCGGGCTTCGCCGTGGGCATAGTTGATAAAAAAAAGATCATCGACGGCAGCCGTCTCGAGCCCGGCGACGCCCTCATCGGCATAGCCTCCAGCGGCGTACACTCCAACGGCTTTTCTTTGGTGCGCAAGGTGTTCAACATCACCGAGGAAAACGCCGAAAATCTGAAAAAATACAATGAAAAGCTGGGAGCAAGCGTCCTCGAGACCCTGCTCACCCCCACAAAGATATATGTCAAGCCCGCCCTTGCCCTCATCGAGGCCTGCGACGTGAAGGCCATCTCCCACATTACCGGCGGCGGCTTTTACGAAAATATCCCCCGTATGCTGAAGGACGGCGCCAAAGCCGTCATCAGGAAGGACAGCTTTGAAATTCTGCCCATTTTCAAGCTCATTCAGGAGACGGGCAGTATCCCCGAGCGGGATATGTTCAACACCTTTAACATGGGTATAGGCATGATTGCCGCCGTGCCCGCCGGTCAGGCGGAGCAGGCCGTGAAGGTATTGAAGGAAAACGGCGAGACCGCGTATGTTATCGGCTCCGTCGAGGCCGGCGATAAGGGTATCGAATTGGTGTAAGGAATAGTTGACAATATGACAATAATTAACAATATGCTTGTAGGGGCGCCCACCGGGCGTCCGCCATGTGACGGTCGTGATTGGTTTTAGGCCGTAGGGGAGCGCATTGCGCTCCCGCCGCGCCGAATTAATTTTTTAATGTGGTATAACAATGACAAAAATACAATTACCTGTACGCAAGCAAAACCGAATAAAGGATTTTGATTACAGCAGTGTGGGCGCATATTTTATAACCATGTGCGTCAAGGACAAGAAATGTCTCCTGTGGAAGCGCGGTTACAAATACACCGAGGTCACCCCGGACATTGAATTGTCAGCATATGGAAAGGCCGCCGATCAGGCTATAAAAGACATTCCCACCCATTATCCGTTGGTTTCCGTTGACAAACACGTAATTATGCCCAATCACATTCACTTGATTTTGTCAATTCAGTGGGCTCCAAGCGGGAGCGCAATGCGCTCCCCTACGGTGTCTAACGTTATTAATCAGCTAAAAGGCAGCGTTACAAAGCGCATAGGCTTTTCCCTATGGCAAAGGTCATTTCACGACCATGTTATAAGAAACACCGACGACTACGAAAAAATATATTCCTACATCGACACGAACCCCATGAAATGGGACATTGACTGTTTTTACGTAATGAGGGAGGAAGCTACATGAAAAATATTGCTGTCCTGGTCAGCGGCGGAGGCACCAACCTCCAGGCCCTGATCGACGCCCAGAACAGCGGCATCATAAAGAGCGGCCGCATCGTGGCCGTCGTATCCGGCAAGGCTGGAGCCTACGCCCTTGAACGGGCGAAAAAGGCCGGCATCGAAACCGCCGTCATCACCAAGAAGGAGGAGGGCGAAAACTATTCCCACGCCATGACGGAGTTCATGAAGGCCCGCAACATCGACCTGATAGTGCTGGCGGGCTTCCTCTCCATTCTGGACGGGGAGCTGCTCCGCGAGTACCGAAACAGAATAATCAACATCCACCCCTCGCTGATACCCTCCTTCTGCGGAGACGGCTTTTACGGCCTGCGGGTGCATCAGGCGGCGCTGGATTACGGCGTAAAGGTCACCGGCGCCACGGTTCATTTTGTCAACGAGATAGTGGACGGCGGCAAAATAATTATGCAAAAAGCCGTGTACATCGACCCCAACGACACCGCCGAAACCTTGCAGCGCCGAGTAATGGAGGAGGCCGAATGGGTAATACTCCCCCGCGCGGTAGAAATGGTATGCGGCGGGGAACTCTAAGGCAATACCGCACAAAGACCGCCAATGAGCTTTGCACCCGTCTTGCTTGCATCTTTTCCGACGTTTCTTACGAAAACTCCTTGAAATACGACAGGTATCCTATGGTCGTTTTCGCAATTCCGTCAAAAAATCTGCGGCGCAATACGGGCACAATCTCTGTGCGGTATTGCCCTAAACAAAAAATTAGGAGTTGGAAAATATGCGTAACTTTTTCCGAATAATACTCTGGCTCATTGTGATTTTGACCGTGGCGTCAATCATAACCGTGAGCGTCGTGGGCAGCTTCGACTCCCCCGCCCGGCCCGCCGTTGTAAGGTTCATGAGCGACTATCTGGCCACGTCGGTGGGCATTGTGGGCATCGTGGGCCTTATCGCTTCGGCCTGCCTGCTGTCGGCGGACAGGCGCAGGGGCGGCCAAGTCTGGAAGACCGACGTCCCACTCACCGTCTGCTTCGGCCTGATGCTGGTTATACACCTCTGTCTGTGGATATTCGTGATATATCAGTATAACCGATAAATTTGGGAATGAAAAACCTGAAAATAACTCTTTGGATATTTACGGCGGTGAGCCTTATCCTCGCGGTCACAAACGTTTTGGCGAATAAAATTGCCATGTTCTCTCCGGAAACGGTATATTTCATCATAGTTTTGGCAATGATTTTTGTTCCCCTGCTCGGCATTCTCGGCCTGTTTTTGACCGACGCCCTTATACGCGCCCAAAAGCGGCAGGGGCTTGCCGTAAAAACCGGCGATAAAATCCTTTTTGTATTGAATATTTTGTGCGTACTGAGTCCGTTTATGGAACTTTACATATTTTTTTGACAGAAAAATAATTTTTGGGAGGTAATACTTATGAAAATCAACCTTTTTGACGACCTGCGCTCCAACGCCTACCCCGGACGCGGCATAGTGCTTGGCCGCGGCGCCGACGGCACCAAGGCCGTGGCGGCCTACTTCATCATGGGCCGCAGCGTAAACAGCCGTAACCGCGTCTTTGTGGAGGACGGCAAGGGCATCCGCACTCAGGCCTTCGACCCATCGAAGCTGGAGGATCCCAGCCTCATCATCTACGCCCCGGTTCGTGTGCTGGGCAACAAGACAATCGTCACCAACGGCGACCAGACCGACACCATCTACGAGCTGATGAACCAGCAGTTTACTTTTGAACAGGCCCTCCGCACCCGTGAATTTGAGCCCGACGCCCCCAACTACACCCCCCGCATCAGCGGCATAATGAAGATAGACGGGGATTACAGCTACGCCTTGTCCATACTCAAGAGCGCCGGCGGCGACCCCAATTCCTGCCAGCGGTTCACCTTCAGCTACAAGGCTCCCCAAAAGGGCACCGGCCACCTCATTCATACATACATGGGCGACGGCAATCCCCTGCCCAGCTTTGAGGGTGAGCCCAAAACCGTGGAAATAACCGGCACCATCGACGAATTTACCGACAATCTTTGGAACAGCCTCAACGAGGACAACAAGGTTTCCCTCTTCGTGCGCTTTATCGACATCAGCACAGGCGAGTACGAGACGAGGATAGTGAACAAGAATGCGTAAGCTTATCGCCGTGCTTACGGCGCTGTGTATGCTTTTTGCCGCCCTGCCGGTCTTTGCGGTCGAGATAACCGACATGGCCCAGGTGACCTTCCGTATTGACAACGCCGTTGTTGCCGACGGCAGACTGGCGCCGGGCCAGGTCACGGCCTCGGTTCAGGTTGTCGGCAGCGGTAAATATCTGGTTTCCTTGGGCCGTTACGACGGCGGGAAGCTGGCGGATTTTTCCGCCGAAAGCCTGCAAACCGTACCCATGGGTCAGCTTGAACTGGGCAGCGCCACGCTGACGCTGGACGTGCCGAATGAACTTGAGGACGGTGATTCGGTTCGGGTAATAGTTATGGACTCCCAAACCCTTGAACCCATGACCGTCAACAATTCCACCCTCGTATACAAGGCTCCCGTGACCGACGCCGATACCGGCTACGACGGCATTTACGAGCGGTATTACACTCTTGACGGAGCGGACGGCAGCCTTACCGTGGTTCAGGAGGGTGCGCGGAAATATCTGCGGGTGTCCGAGATCGGAACCCCCTTCCGCCTTAAGGACATGGGCGGCGGCTGGGTAGGCTTTGCCGACGAAAAATACCGGCTTTACGACAACGAGGGTACGCCAGGCCGGAGAATATACGGCTTCGGCTCCACGGCCATGCTGTGGAAGCTCATCCCCGATGGGAAACAGTATTACATACAAAATTACGACGGCGGCTATCTGGCTTTTGAGGACGGCGAGGCCGTCCTTCGGGAGGAGCCGTACCTCTTCACCCTGACAAAGACCGGCGAAAGTCCCTTTACTCTCGTGACGGCGGTGGAGGGCTACAAGCTCCTGACCGAGACCCAAAAGCAAAGGCTCATCGAAATATGCACCTCACCCGGAGCCGTAGTTTTCCCCAACGGCTCCAACAGCAACAGCCTTCTGGACAACATGGAGGCGGCCTTTACCAGAATTTACGACAACAGGGACGCCACGACCCCCGAAGCGCAAAAAAGCGCCATTCTCGCGGCTATGGAAACCGTGCCCTACTATAACGCCGCCGGAACGGACGAGATAAACGGAGTTACCATAACCGGACTCCCCGGCGGAGACGCGGAAATTTCTCAGTCCGGCCCCGACAGGGAAACCCTGGACATCTGGGACATCGGCATAAAGGAGTACAACCGCCTTGACGTGACCTATACCGGCTCCGGACACAGTCAGACCGTGAAATTTTATTACGACGAGACCGGCGGGAACAACGTGCAGACCGCTATTCAGGCTCTGGCCCGGTTCCCCTACGAGTACCGCCGGTTTATACAACAGGTGAACGTATATGTGCCCGCCTCATCTTTCACTTACAACTGTGACGGCCCGGTGCTGACCGTCCGTGTGACCGACGGGACTAATGTCGAGACCATGGCCCGCAACTTCGCCCACGAGCTTGGCCACAGCATTAATATGTGTCAGGGCGAGGACAATACCGATCTGTATACCTACTGGTGTCACAGTGACGAGTGGCGCAAGGCCGTTAACGACGACATTATAATCGTTTCCGACTATGCAAATCAGTACCACAGGGAAAAGGACCATCCTCTATACGGACAGCGTAATTATGATGAAAACATAGCCGAGTTTGCGCGGCTGTACTTCCAAAGCTATGGGAACCGCGACCGAATGATGGGCGTAAAGCAGCTTTACCCCAACTGCTATGCCTCATTCAACAATTTACTCAAAAAAATCGGCATGGAGCCGCTATATTAAGAAAGGACGATATATATGAACGAAATGCAGCTCAAATACGGATGCAACCCCAACCAAAAGCCATCCCGCATATTTATGAAGGACGGCGGCGATCTGCCCATCACCGTGCTCAACGGCAAGCCCGGCTATATCAATCTGCTGGACGCCTTCAACGGATGGCAGCTTGTGCGGGAGCTGAAAATCGCCACGGGTCTGCCCGCCGCCACCAGCTTCAAGCACGTTTCCCCCGCCGGAGCCGCCGTAGCCACGGAGCTCAGCGACACACTGAAAAAGATATACTTTGTTGACGATTTGGAGCTCAGCCCCATAGCCAGCGCCTACGCCGCCGCCCGGGGAGCCGACCGTATGTCCTCCTACGGGGACTTTGTGGCCCTGTCCGACCCCTGCGACAAGGAGACCGCCACGCTGCTGGCCCGCGAGGTCAGCGACGGCATAATCGCCCCCGGCTACACCGACGAGGCTCTCGCCATACTCAAGACCAAGCGCAAGGGCACCTACAACGTCATTCAGATCGACCCCGCTTACGTTCCCGAGTCCATCGAGCACAAGCAGGTTTTCGGCGTGACCTTCGAGCAAGGTCGCAACGAGTTGGCCATCAACGAGGAGCTGCTTTCAAACGTGGTAACTCAAAACAAAGACATCCCCGCCGACAAAAAGCGTGACCTGATAATTTCCCTTATCACTCTGAAATACACCCAGTCCAACTCCGTCTGCTATGTGAAGGACGGACAGGCCATCGGCATCGGCGCGGGTCAGCAGAGCCGCATACACTGCACCCGCCTCGCCGGCAACAAGGCCGACATATGGTGGCTCCGTCAGGCGCCCCAGGTAATGAACCTTAAGTTTGTGGACGGCATCCGCCGCCCCGACAGGGACAACACCATCGACGTGTACATCAGCGACGAGTACATGGACGTGCTGGCCGAGGGCAAGTGGCAGACCCTGTTCAAGGAAAAGCCCCCCGTCTTTACCAAAGAGGAACAAAAAGCCTGGCTGGCTCAGAACAAGGGAACCTGCGTGGGCAGCGACGCCTTCTTCCCCTTCGGCGACAACGTGGAGAGGGCCAGGAAGAGCGGCGTGGAGTACATAGCCCAGCCCGGCGGCTCCATCCGTGACGACAACGTTATCGAGACCTGCGACAAGTACGGCATCGCCATGGCGTTCACGGGGATAAGACTGTTCCACCACTAATACAAGTGCGGGGGAAACCCGGGCGGTTTTTCCCCGGATAATCTCACAATATTTGATATAAATCGTTCGGCGCACCGACGCGCCGCGAAAAAGGAGCAATAAATATGAAGGTACTTGTCGTTGGCGGCGGAGGCCGCGAACACGCAATATGCTGGAAGCTGAAGCAGAGCCCGAAGGTGACGGAGCTGTACTGCGCCCCCGGCAACGGCGGCATAGCCGAGATCGCAACCTGTGTGCCCATCAAGGCCACGGATATCGAGGCCATAGCCGACTTTGCCGAAAAGGAGAAAATCGATCTGACCGTGGTGGCTCCCGACGACCCGTTGGTAATGGGCCTTGTCGACCTACTGGAAAGCCGTGGCCTTCGGGCCTTCGGCCCAAGGGCCAACGCCGCCATAATCGAGGGCAGCAAGGTTTTCAGCAAGGAGCTTATGAAAAAATATCATATTCCCACCGCCGCCTACGAGGTCTTTGACGATCCGGAAAAGGCCATGGCCTACATAAGGTCACGGAACAGCTATCCAGCCGTCATTAAGGCCGAGGGTCTGGCTCTGGGCAAGGGTGTTATAATCGCCAAGGATGAGGCCGAGGCCGAGGCCGGCGTAAAGGAAATAATGGAGGACAAAAAGTTCGGCGACAGCGGCAACCGTGTAGTCATCGAGGAGTTCCTCACCGGGCCGGAAATATCCGTTCTGGCCTTCACCGACGGAAAAACCATGCGGCCCATGGTCTCCGCCCAGGATCACAAGCGGGCCTACGACAACGATCAGGGCCTGAACACCGGCGGCATGGGCACCTTCTCCCCCAGCCGCATCTACACTCCCGAAATGGAGAAGGAGTGCATGGAAAATATCTTCCTGCCCACAATGGCGGCCATGAACGCCGAGGGCCGCACCTTCAAGGGCGTGCTTTACTTCGGTCTTATGTCCACAAAGGACGGAGTAAAGGTAATCGAGTACAACTGCCGCTTCGGCGACCCTGAGACTCAGGTGGTTCTGCCCCGTCTTGAGGGAGATTTGCTGGAGATATTCGAGGCCATAATAGACGAACGCCTTGACGGGGTCGATATAAAATGGAAGGTCGGGGGCTGCGTCTGCGTTGTCGCGGCCAGCGGCGGCTATCCCGAAAAGTATGAAAGCGGCAAGGAGATAACCGGCATCGCCGAGGCCGAGGCCATGGAGGGCGTCACCGTGTTCCACGCCGGAACAAAGCGCGAGGGCGGCAGGCTACTCACCGCCGGAGGCCGGGTTCTGGGAGTAACCGCTCTGGCCGACAGCCTCGACGCCGCCATAAAGCGGGCCTACGAGGCCGTGGAGAAGGTGCATTTTGACAAAATGCACTTCCGCCGCGACATAGGCATAAAGAAATATTGATGGACAGCCTTTGGAATTTACTGCCCCGGGAGCCGATAAGATCCGTATGCTTCACCGGACACCGGCAAATAAAGCTTTCCGACGGTGACAGGGTCAGGCTGCGGGAAACGTTGGAGGTTCTCATCAAAGACGGGGCGGCGGACTTCTACGCCGGGGGCGCACAGGGCTGGGACACGGTATGCGCCCGGACTGTACTGGCCCTGCGGGCCAAATATCCGGAGATAAGGCTGCATCTGGTTCTTCCCTGCCCAATCCGCGACTTCACCCGTCAATGGGAGCTGGGGCCCGCCGCACTGCTGTACAGCGTGGCGGAACGGGCCGACGATGTGGAAACACTCGCCCCGGAATACTTCCCCGGCTGCATGAAAAAGCGTAATCTGCGGCTTGTGGAGGCCGCCGACTGCTGCGTATGCTGGTACGACAGCACACGCCGAGCCAGCGGCACCGGTCAGACGGTGCGCTTTGCGGAACAAAAAGGGATAAAGGTCATAAATCTGTTGGAGGAACAGCAATGAAAAAATTAATTTCACTGATAGTAATGCTGTCACTGCTGGCGGTTTCCGTTCATGCGGCGACATTTACCGACACGGCGGGCCACTGGGCCGAGGCCGACATTGAAGCCATAGCCCGGCTTGGCGCGGTCAGCGGCTACGGGGACGGACGCTTCGGCCCTGACGCGAAAATCACAAGGAGCGAATACGCCACCATCCTCAGCGAGCTTTACAAGCTGCCCACCACCCAGAACAGCGTCCTGATGTTTTATGACATCGGCCGGGACGACTGGTACGCGCCTTATGCCCTTAATTTCAAGGCGCTGGTAATGGACGCCTTCGCCGGCAACGTACCCGCGGCTCTGGGCGGCGGCTACGGCAGAAGCTTCGGCGGCACGGAGTACCTCACCCGCATAGAGGCCTCCGCCGGTTTGTTGGGCATATACGGCGCTCAGGCCGTCACTCCGGAGGAAGCTGCGGCGGCCGTTTCCGGCCTCAGTGACAAAGACAGCTTCGCCGGG
Source organism: uncultured Clostridia bacterium (assembly GCA_947630975.1). Classification (GTDB taxonomy): domain Bacteria; phylum Bacillota; class Clostridia; order UMGS1883; family UMGS1883; genus JAFLUQ01. The sequence goes on along the minus strand of CANRJP010000022.1, from coordinate 21,012 downwards.
GACAGCGTAACGGTCTCTCTCGCCGCGTCGGCCATTATTAACGGCCTGATGAAGGGCGACGATACGGGCTGCTTCCGTCCGTATGACCCCATTACCCGGGCGGAGGTCTGCACCCTTATGAACCGGGCGCACACAGCCCACCCCACCGCCGGTTCGGCCATAATTCAGAGGCTGACGGCCCTGAAATCCGAGGCGGATCAAAAGCTGGCGGCTCTCTCCGCCAACTTCATGGCGGAAAATAAGAAAAACGATAAAGACGCCAATGTGATAGGTTCAATAGGCGGCGTTGATTTCTATGAGGGCGGCTACCGCTCCTTCCTTCTCTACTCCCTGTACTTCCCCGGCGCCAATATCCTCGGTGGAATAAACCCCGGCAACCTCGATCAGGCATACAGCGGCGGCGACACGGAATACATCGGCCTGCCCAACAGCGCGGCGGCGGTGCGCATCGCCCTCAACCGATACGCCGGGCCGGAGGTGCTCATACAGACGGCTGACCGGTACGGACTGATTGACAGCGGCGTTACCGCCCAAGCCGTCGACATCAGCGGTCAGCTTGAAAGCAGCGGCCTCGGCGACATCATGCGTTCCGCAGGCGTCAGCGGCTATGCCCTCGACAGGCTGGCCCTTGGTCTGGCGGTCGAGCACATCAATTTCGAGGCCAAGCTGGCGGAAAAAGGCCTTTCTCCTCAGGAAGTGCTCGAGGTTATGGACACGATGAACCAGCGCTGCCTGAACATAAATCCCTATTATGACATGATCCTCTTTATTTAGGGTACGATACCAGATTGAAAATAAAAGCTCAAAAATTTTTACATTAATTTCAAAAAAACACTTGCATTTTATTGATAATGGTGCTATAATAGCTTATGGTAAGACAGGAGTGGGCGAAAGCTCACTCCTCTGTTTTAGAAACGCACAAATTTTCACGGTCGGAAAGGACTGATTTAATGGCAAAGGCGGAAACGATACTGGAAAAACTGGCCGGCCCTGTCTGCGAGGAAAACGGGGTTTACGTTTATGACGTTGAATATGTCAAAGAGGGCGGCGGCTACTGTCTGCGGCTTTACATCGACAAGGACGGCGGAGTGAATGTGGACGACTGCGAAAAAGTCAGCGTGGCGCTGAACGACCTGCTGGACACAGAGCTGGACTTCATTAAGGATCCATATACATTCGAGGTCTCCTCACCGGGACTGGACAGACGGCTCCGCCGGGATTGGCACTTTGAAAAGGCCGTAGGGAAAAATGTGGACATAAAGACTTTTGCCCCTTTCATGGGCAGCAAAAGCTTCACCGCCAAGCTGCTGGGCTATGACCACGGCGTCATCTCCCTTGAGCTGAACAGTGAGCGCGTAATGCTGGAAAAGGGCAAGACGGCGAGCATCCGGCTTGCGGTGGAGTTTTAAGAATAGGAGTGTTTATCAAAAATGAACAGCGAACTTTTATTGGCTCTCGATCTCCTCGAGAAGGAAAGGAATATAAAGAAAGAGGTAATGTGTCAGGCCCTGGAAGCGGCGGTGGCCACCGCGTACAAGAAGCATCTGGGACAGGCGGCGGACTGCGTGGCCGAGTTGGACAGAAAGACCGGTGACATCAAGGTTTACTGCCGCAAGACCGTTGTGGAAGAGGTGCTGGACGACGCGCTGGAGATCAGCCTTGACGACGCCCGGGCCGTAAGCCCGGCCTATCAGGTGGGCGATGTTGTGGAGTTTTACGCCGATCCCGCAAAATTCGGACGTATCGCCGCCATTACCGCGAAGCAGATGGTGGTACAGAAAATCCGCGAGGCCGAGCGCGGCTCCATGTACGAGGAATACAACGACAAAAAGAACGATATTATGACCGGCAAGGTGGAAAAGGTCGACCGCCGGGGAGTACTTGTGGATCTTGGCACCGCCGAGTCGGTGCTGATGCCCGGCGAGCAGATACCGGGAGAGGAATATTATCCCGGCAAAAAAATCAAGGTGTTTGTCTTTGAGGTCAGCAAGAGCAACCGCTCCATCTCTCTGATGATAAGCCGCACCCACCCCAATCTGGTGCGCAAGCTTTTCGAGCTTGAGGTGCCCGAAATCGCCGACGGAACGGTAATTGTAAAGAACGTCACCCGCGAGCCCGGCAGCCGCAGCAAAATCTCGGTTTATGCCGAGGACAAGAATGTGGACGCCGTCGGCTCATGCGTCGGCCCCAAGGGTGCCAGAGTGGGAGCCGTGGTCGACGAGCTTTGCGGCGAAAAAATAGACATCGTCCAATACAGCGACAACCCCGCCGAGTACATCAGCGCCGCTCTTAGCCCCGCTCAAGCCATAAGCGTCACCGTCGACGAGTCAAGCAAGAGCGCCCTTGTTACGGTACCGGCGGATCAGCTTTCGCTGGCTATAGGCAAAGAGGGACAGAACGCCAGACTTGCCGCGCGGCTCACGGGCTGGAAAATAGATATCAAGTGCGACGGCGAACCGTCGGAACAGACCGAAAAAGAAAATTAAGGGGGCTTCGCCATGGCAAGACCTCAAAGAATGTGCGTAGTGTGCCGCGCAATGAAGGATAAGACCGAACTGATCAGGGTGGTGCGCGGCAAGGACGGTCAATTCGCCCTCGACCCCACGGGCAAAATGCCCGGCCGAGGAGCCTATGTCTGCCGCGAAGGGGACTGCGTTTCACGGTTGGAAAAGGTCAAAGGTTTGGAACGGGCCTTTAAGGGCAGCGTGCCGAAGGAAATCAAGGACAATATCAAAAATCTGCTGTAAAAAGCTGTAAAAAAGGAAAACCGCGTGATTTTCCCGTAAGGAGGTTGATTATGGACAATTTTTTAGGTCTTATAGGACTGGCCATGAGGGCGGGAAAAATAAAATGCGGAGTCTACTCGGCTTCAAGAGCCGCCTGCGACGGCAGCGGACGGCTGATGGTGGCCGCCACGGACATAGGCTCCAATAACCGGCGGCGAATAGAGGCCGTGTGCCGTGAAAGCGAGGTTCCCCTCATGTACCGCTCCACCTCCTCGGAGCTGAGCCGCAGCGTGGGAAAGCGCAATATCCCCGTGGTCTGCGTCTGTGACGACAATTTTGCCGCGGCGGCGCGGAAATATGATATAACAGGAAAGGACGGATCGCCCAATGAATAAACCAAAGGTCAATGCGGTCGCAAAAGCCATCAACGTACCGGCAAAGGAAGTCGCGGCCTTAGTCACAAAATATACGGGAAAGAACAAAAATTCTCAAAGCAGCCTCGACCAAACCGAAATGGACATAGTTCTGGAATTCTACACCCAGAAATACGACGACGGCACCACCATAGAGGCGTACCTCGAAGCCAACCGGCCCAAGGAGGAGCCTAAACCCGAGCCCAAGCCCAAGAAGGAAGATAAGCCCCAGACTACGGCCGAGCCCGCTCCCAAAAAGACACGCCGTTATGTGGACACCCGCGCCAACGTCATTGATATGGAGAAGCAGCTCGCCAAGGAAAAGGCCGAGGCTCTTGCTCCGGAAATCAAGGACAGCGTGGTGGGCAAGCAGAAAATAAAGAAAAAGAACAATAACCAAAGCCAGCAGGGCAGCCGGAAAAATCAGCGGAACAACCGTGAAGAGGATCTGCGCCACGCCAAAAAGAAGGTAAAGCAGGAAAAAATACACGTGCTCATACCCGACGAAATTTCTGTCGGCGAGCTTGCGTCGCGCATGAAAGCCAGCCCGGCGGAAATAATAAAGAAGCTGATAGTCCTCGGAGTAATGGCCGCCGTCACCGACACCGTTGACTTCGACACGGCTTCCCTTGTGGCCGAGGAAATGGGCGCCGAGGTCGAGCATGAAATCATCGTCAGCGCCGAGGAGAAGCTTTTCAACGATGTGCCCGACGAAGAAAAGGATCTTGTCCCCCGTCCTCCCGTCGTTGTCGTCATGGGCCACGTGGATCACGGCAAGACCAGCCTTTTGGACGCCATCCGCTCCACAAACGTTACCGCTTCCGAGGCCGGCGGCATTACTCAGCACATCGGCGCTTATATGGTAAACATTAACGGCAGCCCGATAGCCTTTCTCGACACTCCCGGCCACGAGGCCTTTACCGCCATGCGCGCCCGGGGCGCTCAGGTTACGGATATAGCGATACTGGTCGTAGCCGCCGACGACGGTATCATGCCCCAGACAGTCGAGGCCATAAATCACGCCAAAGCCGCCAACGTCAGCATCATAGTCGCCATAAACAAAATAGATAAGGAAGGCGCCAATCCCGACCGGGTAAAGCAAGAGCTGACCGAGCAGGGGCTTGTGCCGGAAGAATGGGGCGGCGACGTAATATGCGTCGAGGTCAGCGCCAAGCAGAAAAAGAACATCGATTCCCTGCTGGAAATGGTAATTCTCACCGCTGAAATGCGGGAGCTTAAGGCCAATCCCAACAGAAGGGCCAAGGGCACCGTTATCGAGTCGAAGCTCGACCGGGGACGCGGCCCCGTGGCTACCGTGCTTGTGCAGAACGGCACCCTCAAGGTGGGCGACATTATCGTCGCCGGTACCGCCGTTGGCCGCGTAAGGGCCATGGTGGACGAAAACGGACGCAAGCTCAAGTCCGCTCTCCCCTCCACTCCCGTGGAAATCGTCGGACTTAACGAGGTTCCCGACGGCGGCGACCTGTTCTACGCCGTTGACGACGAAAGAGCCGCGAGGGCTGTCGTCGAGGAACGCAAGCAAAAGCAAAAGGCCGAAAGCCAGCAGGCGGGCAGCCAGGCCGTCAGCCTTGAGACCCTCTTCGACCGCATGAAGGAAGGCGCCGCCAAGGAGCTGAACATAATCGTAAAGGCCGATGTCCAGGGCAGCGTGGAGGCCGTGCGCCAAAGCCTTGAAAAGCTCAGCAACGACGAGGTTAAGGTAAAGGTCATTCACGGCGGCGTCGGCGCCATCACCGAGAGCGACGTTACTCTCGCTTCCGCCAGCAACGCGATTATAGTCGGCTTCAATGTCCGGCCCGACGCCGGCGGACGCAGCGCCGCCGAGGCCACAAAGGTGGATATGCGAATGTACCGGGTAATTTACGACGCCATCGAGGAGATCGAGGCAGCCATGAAGGGTATGCTGGCTCCCACCTTCAAGGAAGTTGTCATCGGTCATGCCGAAATACGCCAGACCTTCAAGGTCAGCGGCGTGGGCACCATCGCCGGCAGCTATGTTACCGACGGAAAGATACAGCGCGGATGCAGCGTCCGCATCGTCAGGGACGGCATAATTATCCACGAGGGCGAGCTCAGTTCGCTCAAGCGCTTTAAAGACGACGTCCGTGAGGTACAGTCCGGATACGAGTGCGGTATGTCCTTTGATAAGTTCAACGATATTAAAGAAGGCGACAGTGTGGAGTGCTTTGTAATCGAAGAGGTTAAGAGGTAAGCACAATAAACCGACAAGAAAGAATGATATAAATGGCAAGTTTCAAACGAACCGACAGAATATCGGAGGAAATAAAACGGGCCCTCAGCGACATAATCCGTGAACTGAAGGATCCCCGTATCCCGCTGATGACCAGCGTTGTGGCGGTGGACGTGTCAGGCGACCTGCGCTACGCAAAGGCGCTTATAAGCATAATGGGCGACGGCGAAACAAAGACCGCCGCCATCAAGGGCCTTAAGAGCGCCTCCGGCTTTATCCGCCGGGAGCTGGGCAGCCGGGTGCGGCTGAGAGTTACGCCCGAGGTCATATTCGAGGCCAGCGATTCAATCGAGCACGGCGCACATATCAACGAGCTGCTGCACCAAGTGATGAAGGAGGGCGGTCCCAATGAGAGACGAGATGAAGAAAATAACTGACCACCTTCTCTCCGCCGACAGCGTGGGTCTTCTTACCCACATAAATCCCGACTGGGACTGTCTGGGGAGCTGCCTTGCGCTCCAGTCGGTTCTCCGGGACAGGGGCGTTAAATGCGACATAATCACCGACGAGCCCCTTACCGAGTATATGTCCTGTCTGAACAGCGAGGTCGTGGTCTATGGCGGCGGCGCCTTGAAATACGACTGCCTCTGCTGCGTGGATTGCAGCGACGGCAAGCGCATCGGCCGCCGAGGCCCGGCCTTCGGCTCCCACAGGGATCGGGTCTGCATCGACCACCACCGCGGCGGCGAGGTGGGCTTTGCCCGGCTCAGTTACATTGACGTCGATTCTCCGGCTACAGGCGAAATAGTATACGATATGCTTAAAAATGCCGAAATTCCCATAACGGAAGAGGCCGCAACGTACTTATACTGCGCAATTTCCACCGATACCGGTTCCTTCAAGTATGCCTCCACAACGGGTCACACTCTGAGGATCGCGGCGGAAATAATGGATATGGGCATAAACACCTCCCATCTCTGCGAATTGCTCTATGACCGCAAGTCCTTCCGGCAGCTACGGCTCCAAGGCGAGGCAATCAACACCGTTGAGCTCCACTGCGGCGGAAAAATCGCCACTGCCTACGTTACCGCCGAAATGTACAAAAAGTACAGCGCCGACAATCATGACACGGAAAATTTCGCCAATCTGCCGCGTGAAATCGACGGCGTCATAATGAGCGCCTTTCTTTCCGACCGGGGCGCCGACGGAGTAAGGGTCAATTTCCGTTCAAAGGACGGTCGCGACGTCCGTCAGGCGGCGGTGGCTTTGGGCGGCGGCGGTCATACCATGGCCGCGGGCTGCACTCTGAAAAACATCAGCATGAATGAGGCGGTAAAGACTGTCGTCGCGGAAATGGAAAAAGCTCTGAAAGGCGAAAATCAATGAACGGTTTAGTAATCCTGAACAAGCCGGCGGGCTGCTCCTCCCACAAAACGGTCGGGGCGGTGCGCCGCATATTTAATATGAAAAAAATCGGCCACACCGGCACCCTCGACCCGGCCGCAACCGGCGTACTGCCGTTGCTGCTGGGAAAGGCCACAAGGGCGGCGGAGCTGCTGACGGCGGAAAACAAGCGTTATACCGCCGAAATACTGCTGGGCACCGTCACCGACAGTCAGGATCTGGACGGCAAAATTCTGGCGCAAAATCCCGTAAACGTCACACCCGAAAATATCCTGCGTACCGCGGCCGGATTTGTCGGTGAAATCGAGCAGCTTCCGCCCATGTACAGCGCCGTTTCCGTCAACGGACAAAGGTTATACAAGCTGGCAAGGCAGGGCATCGAGATAGAGCGTGAGCGGCGCAGGGTAATTATTCACTCCATTGATGTGCTGAGTATAGACGGCCCGGTAGTCACCGTCGATGTGCGGTGCGGCAAGGGCACCTACATACGCGCCCTCGGCGCGGACATCGGCGAGGCGTTGGGCTGCGGAGCCTGTCTGAAAAGCCTGTGCCGCACGGAAAGCGGCAGCCTTAAGCTCTCGGACGCTTATACCCTCGAAGCGCTGGAAGAATTGGCCGCCGAGGGGCGGCTTGCCGAGGCCGTCATTCCTATTGATAAAATGTTTGAACACCTCGGCGCTCTCCGGCTTGACCCCCGGCGCAGCGCTTTGGTGAAAAACGGCGTTCCGGCATACACGGATAAATTCCCCGAGGGAGAAATGTTCCGGGTCTACGACAGCGGCGGAGAATTCATCGCTCTGGCCGTTCGCGGCGAGGCGGACGGAAAGACGGCCATAAAAACGGTCAAAACCTTTTACTGACGAGGTGTCTGATGAACGATAAAAAAACAGCGATAGCCCTCGGCTATTTTGACGGAGTACACCTTGCGCACCAAAAAATCATCAGCCGGGCGGTGGAATTGGCAAACGCGGGCGGCATGAGGCCCATCGCTCTGAGCTTCGACTCTCCCCCATCTCTGCTTCTCAGGGGCGAGGCTCCGCTTTCCCTCACGGAACGCGGCGAAAAGGAGCGGCTCATCGGCGAGCTTGGCGCCGAATGTGTTCTCCTCCCTGTCACAAGGGAGCTTCTTCAAATGTCCGGCAGGGACTTTGCCGCCAAGGTGCTCGTCAATAAATTCCACGCCGTGGCGGCGGTCTGCGGCTATAACTACCATTTCGGCAGGGACAGGCTCACCGCCGGCGATCTGGCCTCGCTGGGCCGCGAACTGGGCTTCGAGGCAGCCGTTATGCCGGAGGAGCGGCTGGGCGGCCAAAGCGTCAGCAGCAGCCGTATACGGGAGCTTCTCCTGAACGGCAGACCGGAAGAAGCGGCGCTCATGCTGGGCCGGCCATATTCGACCGCCGGAGAAGTACGGCACGGCAAGAGCCTTGGGCGTACCATGGGCTTCCCCACCGTAAACCTTTATCCCGGCCCTTTGCCGCTGGAGAGAGGGGTCTACGCCACGAGGGTTATTTTTGACGGCGCGGAATACGCGGGCGTCACGAATGTGGGCGTCAATCCCACGGTTCACGACGGCGGCACCCGGGTGGAAACGCATATTCTGGATTTCACAGGGAACCTCTACGGAAAATATGTCACAGTGAAATTCCTGCACTTTATCCGTCCCGAGCGGGTCTTTCCCTCTGTGGACGAGCTTTTCGCCCAAATACGGCGGGACGCGGAGCGTGTACGGGAACTTTCCGGAAACAAAATGGGGCCGTAAAAAAATGGCGCAGAACGTTCAAGGGCTGAATGACTTAATTTAAGGCAGATTTGAGAGTTATATAATCAACCGATAAAAATAAAATAGTTCCATAATGTAGAAAATTCGCCCTAACGAGCGAATTTTCTCATTTTTATGCCCTTGAACTACGAACGAAAATCACCCTCGGCGTACCTATGTACGCCGTCGGGAGGGCTTTCTCGGCGGCAGGCTTCGCCTGTCGCCTGCGAGAGCTGATTTTCGTCCGTTCTGCACGATTTTTTCGACCGGCCCCCGTGCCTCCATGTTACAGAGCGAGTTTTTTTACACCTCCATCGAGATATTTATTTCTCAAACACACCGGCGCATTCCTTTAACTTATCAATAACCTTTATCTGCTGGGGACAGACGTCCTCGCACTGACCGCACCCGACGCAGGCCGAGGCGGCGGGGCCGCTTTGGGCGATTTTGGCGTAATCCGCCGCGCCGCCCTCAAGCTGGCCGAAAATCAACTGTCTGTTTCTGGCCGCGAATATGTCGGGAATGGGAATTTGCACGGGACAGCCCGCCGTACAGTAACGGCAGCCCGTGCAGGGAATGGAGTTGATGCCGGTCATTATCTCCTGCGCCTTGCGGATAGCCGCCTGTTCATCGGCGTCCAGAGGCTTAAATTCACGCATATACGACAAATTATCAGCCATTTGGTCGATGTTCGACATACCGGAAAGCACCGTGATAATTCCCTCCAGAGAGGCGGCGTAACGTATGGCCCATGACGCGAAGGACGCCTCCGGATCGGCGGCCTTAAGCACTTCACGGACGGCCTCGGGAGGATTGGCCAAACCGCCGCCCTTAACGGGCTCCATTACAACTATCGATTTGCCATGACGGCGGGCGACCTCATAATTGCCTCTGGCGGAAACGTTTTTGTCCTCCCAGTCGGCATAATTGAGCTGAAGCTGGACAAAATCCACGTCGGGATATTTTGTCAGCAGCTCGTCCAGAAACTCCGGCGAGGAGTGGAACGAAAAGCCCCAATGTTTGACAAGCCCTTTGGCCTTCAGCTCCCGCACATAGTCCCAGAGATGATAGTCGCAATACTTCGGGTAGTTGCCCTGTTGGAGCGAGTGGAGCAAATAGTAATCAAAATAGCCCGCGCCCGTGCGCTCAAGGCTGGTGGCGAACTGACGCTTTGCCTCCTCCTCGTTTTTGCCCTCCCACGAGCACATTTTCGTGGCGAGGGTGAAGCTCTCCCTGGGGTGACGGTCAACCAAAGCGAACTTCGCGGCCCGCTCCGACTCGCCGCCGTCATAGACATAGGCTGTGTCAAAATATGTTTGACCGGCCTCGAGGAACATATCCACCATTCTTTTGGTGTGTTCGATGTCTATCTTCCCGTTTTGATCCTTTGGCAGCCGCATGAGGCCGAAGCCAAGCTTCGGCGTCTTTTCTCCAAAATAACGTTCCATAACCTGCACATCCTTTTATCTAAAGTTTTACAAAATGTTCTATGACCCACGACGCGGATTTGTAGACAAAGCCCTCCATCTCCCGGGCCGCTCTGTCCAGCTCGTCCCTTATCTCTATACCCTGAGGGCAATGGCGCTCGCAACGGCCGCACTTTTTGCAGAGCGAAGCGTTGCTGCGCTCCCGCTTCACGGTGGTACACATGATGTATTCCCTCATACCGGAGAACCACCCGTCAACGTATTTTTCGTTGTAACAGCGGAACACTCCCGGTATGTCCACTCCGGCGGGGCAGGGCATACAGTAACCGCAGCCGGTGCAGCCGATCTTTACCTTTTCGTTTATGGCCGCAACGGCCCGGCGAAATACCGCGTCCTCCTCGGGGCCGAAGGCTCCCGCCTCGGCGGTGTCGGCAGCCGCCATGTTTTCCTCAAGCATTTCCATGGAGTTCATTCCCGACAGCACCACGGTGACCGCCTTCTGGTTCCACAGCCAGCGAAAGGCCCACTCGGCGGGGCTGCGTTTCGGTTTGGCCTTGTCAAAAACCTCTTTGGCTTTTTCGGGCAGTCCTCCGGCCAGCCGCCCTCCGCGAAGTGGTTCCATGATAATTACGGGGATATTTTTCGCCGCGGCGGCCATAAGGCCCCGCCGCCCGGCCTGGCTGTGCTCGTCCAGATAATTGTACTGTATCTGGCAGAAATCCCAGTTGTTGGCGTTCAAAAGTGCGATAAATTTCTCGCTGCCGCCGTGGTAGGAAAATCCCACGTTCCGTATTTCTCCGGCGCGGCGTTTTTCCTCCAGCCATTCCGGCACGCCCATGGCCTTGAGCCTGTTCCACACCGTGACGTCCGGCAGCATATGCATGAGATAATAATCTACGCGGTCGGTTTTCAGTCGGCTGAGCTGCTGCCGAAAGCACTTCTCAACGCCCGCAATATCCTTCATCAAATAATGGGGCAGCTTCGTGGCAATCTTGACCTTGTCCCTCAGCCCGTTTTTGTAAAGTATCTCCCCCAACGCCTCCTCGCTGCCGGGATAAATATAGGCGGTGTCAAAATAGTTAATTCCGCCTTCTATCGCCCGGAGAAGCTGACGCTCCGTTTCGGCCATATCTATCCTTCCGCCCTTGCGCGGGAACCTCATACAGCCATAGCCCAGTATCGAAAGCTCCTCATTGTTTACTTTGTTGAGCCGGTAACGCATTACGTCCTCCTTGTAAAACAGTATACGCTTTTTCGTGTTCAAGCAGCTTTATTTTCAGTTCCAATCCTCCGCCGTAGCCCGTAAGGCTGCCGTCGGAGCCAATGACCCTGTGGCAGGGAATGATAATGGATATGGGATTGTGTCCCACGGCTCCTCCCACCGCTCGGGGCGAGGTTCTACTCCCCAACAGAGCGGCTGTCCGCCGGGCTATCTCCCCATAAGACACGGTTTCACCGTACGGGATCTCCATAAGGCGGCTCCACACCGCCCTGCGGAACTCGCTTCCCGCAGGCTTAAACGGCAGTCCCTCAACGCCGGGCTTTTCCCCGGCAAAATAGCGTTCGAGCCATCGGCCCAGAACGTCGAGAGCCTTTACCCCGTTCCCCGGAACGGGGATCTCGGTCAAGGTCTTTTTGTAATTCGTCTGCCCGTCTATCCAAAGTCCAAGGATACTTTCCCCGTCGCTGACTCCCGTAAGCCGTCCGACGGGCGAGGCATACTCTCTAAAGTAAAGCACCGCCATCACCTTCTCTATATAATTTTACCACTTTAAAGGGCGAATGTCAACATGAACCCCGGTCATAAAATACAATGTTCAAGATAAATTTACAAAAGCGTACAAAAAAAATTCGCCGTAACTATATAAAATATTTGACAAATCGGCCATATCGTGGTAATATAAATATATACAAAGTAGACAAACCGTCGATCGGATATTGAAAAAATAAACTGAAAGGCTGTGACTACCGAATGAAAAACCTGTCAGGCAAGCTTATAAACTGTCTGGTGCTTTTGCTCACCGTCGTCCTCGCGCTTTCCTCCTGCGGCGGAAAAAGCCAGAACTCCAAGCTGGGGCTTCAGGCCATGAACGAGGGAGATTACGACCGGGCAAAGCGACTTTACAACTTTGCCATAGAAAAGGGCGAGGCCGACGACGAGGACAAGAAAATATACGAGGTCATCTGCGCCTATACCGACGCCCAGCGCTCTCTTAAGGCAGAGGAGTTCACTCAGGGACTGGCCATTATCGACGGGTGCGGATACGATTACGGCTCCCTGTCCATAAAAAACGATATGGATAAGCTGTACAACCAGCTTTCCGACGGGAAGTACGCCGACGAACGCATCCGCTCTCTCAGAGAGGTGACCGAAGCCGGCAACCTTGAACGGGCAAGAGGCATGATAGACGAAATAAACCGTCTCAATCTTACCACCTCACAGCAGGAGCGTCTGGACGCCATCAGTCAGGAGGTGGCAAGGCTCCTCACCACGGACGAGGAGGGCGACACCGTGGTCTATTACGCCGACAGGCCCAAGGACGGCTCCATACCAATGTATTCCGAGGCGGACGAGGAGTCCGACGTTATCACCGAGATACCGGGAATGGAACCCATCGAGGTACAGGGCTTTGCCGACAGCGGCTTCATCAGCGTGGTATTCGACAAAAAGAGCGGATATGTAAAATCCTCCGATATAGTTTCATCAATGCCCACCTATAAAGAGCAGGAAAATGAGGACAAAGATACGGACAAAGATGAGAGCGCAAAAGACGAAAAAGAGAGCGGTAAGGACAGCGATAAGGCCGAACAAAATAACGGAACCGATGAAAAACCTCCCGTCGAGGCCATAAGCGCCGACGACGAGCTCCACGCCATAACCGCCGTAAATCTCAGGACAGAGCCCAACACCGAGTGTGACGTCATCGACACTATTCCCGCCGGCGCCGAGGTGACCTATCTGGGCGAGATGGAGCACGGATTTTATAAAGTGGAATTCAACGGCAAGACGGGCTACGCTTACAGCGATTATCTGCAAAAATAGATCGGTAATTAAATAATTAAATAAATATTGTAAAGAATAAAGAAAGGAACGGAGAAAATGAGAAAAACAAAAATCATCTGCACTCTCGGCCCCGCCACCGACGACCAAAACGTTCTGCGAAGCCTTATGCTCAACGGCATGAACGTGGCAAGGCTGAACTTTTCCCACGGCGGTCACGAGGATCATCTGGTACGCATGAACGCGGTAAAGGCCCTGCGGGACGAGCTGGACATTCCCATCGCCCTCATGCTGGACACCAAGGGGCCGGAGATACGCATCAAGACCTTTAAGGACGGTTCAGCCGAAATCAAGGCCGGCGACACCTTCACCCTCACAACAAAGGACATAGAAGGCACAAGCGAGTCCGTCAGCATCACTTACCCCAATCTGCCGGCGGAGCTGAAGCCCGGCAACCGCATCCTCATCGACGACGGCCTTATTGAGCTGGAGGCCGTTAAGTGTACCGATACGGATATAATCTGCCGCATAATCAACGGCGGTGTGCTTCGCAACAGAAAGAGCATCAACCTTCCCGGTATACACATCGAAATGCCCTACATGAACGAGACCGACCGGTCGGATATAGTATTCGGCGTACAGCAGGACGTGGACATCATCGCCGCATCTTTCGTGCGCAACGCCTACGACATTCTTGAGATAAAAAAGATACTTGAGGAAAGCGGCGGCGAGGACATCAAGATAATCGCCAAGATCGAAAACCGCGAGGGCGTAAACAATATCGACGAAATACTCAACGTGGCCGACGGCGTAATGGTGGCGAGAGGCGACATGGGCGTGGAAATAGCTATGGAAGAGCTGCCCAGAATACAGAAAATGCTCATCAAAAAGTGCTGCGCCTGCGGCAAAATCTCCATCACCGCCACTCAAATGCTGGAATCCATGATAAACAATCCCCGCCCCACAAGAGCCGAGGTCACCGACATCGCCAACGCCATCTACGACGGAACCAGCGCCATAATGCTCTCCGGCGAGACTGCGGCGGGCAAGCACCCCGTAGCTGCCGTGGCCACAATGGCGAAAATTGCCGAGACTACCGAAAACTCAATAAACTACAGACAGCTGTTCGCGGAAAACAATCTGAGCGGCGATCTGTCCGTCACCAACGCTCTGAGCCACGCAGCCTGCACCACGGCCATCGACCTTGGCGCGGCGGCCATCATAACGGTGACTCAGTCCGGCTACACCGCCAGAATGATAAGCAAGTTCCGTCCCAACTGTCCTATCATAGCGCCCACCACCATTCCCCGCAATTACCGGCAGATGGCCCTCTCGTGGGGCATAATCCCCGCTATGAGCCGTGTGTGCGAGACCACCGACGACCTCTTCGACTCGGCAATAGAGATAGCAAAAAGAACCGGCCTCGTCAGCGACGGCGACGTTGTGGTAATCACCGGCGGCGCTCCCGTTGGAATAAGCGGCACCACAAACCTGATGAAGGTTCATCTTGTGGGCAATGTGCTGGTACAGGGCACCAGCGTCACCAAGCTGGGCACCAGCGGCGAGCTGCTGGTGAGCGACGGCACCGAGGAGGTACTCACCTCCTTCCGCGACGGAATGATACTTTGCGTGCCCAAAACCACCAACGCCATGATGCCAATACTCAAGCGCTGCCGCGGTATCATTTGCGAGGAGGACGGCGTGAGCTGCCACGCAAGCATAGTGGGGCTGACTTTGGACATTCCGGTGCTCGTCGGCGCCAAGAACGCCACAAAGCTCCTCAAGAGCGGCACCGTCGTTACCATCGACGGAACTCAGGGCACCGTATACGGCGGAACGACCAAATTGGTATAATTTCACTATATGCAAAGTTATCACACAACAATTTTGTGCAATATTTTCATTGACTTGAATGTAAATTTTTAGTATAATCATAATTGTATCAGAGTAAATGAATTATAATACAATAAATTTAAGGAGGTTTTCACAAATGACGTATGAGGAAATCTACGCAAAAGTGAAAGAAGCGTTAAAAAATGCGGATGGCTCCGTCATTGACGGTATGCTGGCCATCGAGTTCGACATCACAGGCGAGGGCGAAGGCAAGTTTTACGTAAAGGTTGACAACGGCGTTGTAGATGTGCAGCCTTATGACTACCGTGACAACGACGCGCGCCTTATTGCCGACGCTGACACTCTCATAAAAATATCAACCAACAGAATGAAGGCCGAGACCGCCTATGCCAAGGGCGCCCTTAAAATTGAGGGCAACGTCGGCCGGGCACTTGAATTCAAGAAGCTCGTCGAAACCGCGGCTCCCGCCCGCAAGCCCCGCCGTTCCAAGGAGCAGATAGAGGCCGAGAAGGCCGAAAAGGAAGCCGCGAAAGCCGCCAAGGAGGCTGAAAAAGCCGCCGCCAAGGAGGCCGCTAAAGAAGCGGCTCCGAAAAAGAAGGCTGCCCCGAGGAAAAGGGCTTCCGCAAAAAAGACCGAAGATAAATAAATATGCGAAAGAGCGTCCAAGCTGGGCGCTCTTTTCATTACGACATCAAAAATTGGGTCGCTCGGTATTTAGAACGGCCCAATATATAATATATTACTTCCGGTTTATCTTCTTTAGAAGCTCTCCTATGTCCACCGGCTTGGTGATAAAGTCGTCCATGCCGCACTCAAAGGCCTTCTCCCTGTCTGTATCGGAGGCGTTGGCGGTACAGGCAAAAATGCGCACGGTTTTTGCGTCGGGACGCTTAAGGGAGCGAATTTCTTCCGCGGCCTGAAAACCGTCCAGCTCCGGCATAAGAAGATCCATAAGCACAAGTCCGTAAAAGCCCGGCTCAGACTTGGAAAACATATCCAGAGCGATCCGGCCGTTTTCCGCCAGATCGGCGTCGTAACCGGCGTCGCTGAGCAGTTCGATTATTATCTCGCCGTTGAGCTCATTGTCCTCGGCCACAAGTATCCTCATCCGCTCCCGCGCGGTCTGCTCATCCCCGTCCGCCGGAAGCCGCGACGGTTCGGCGGCAAAGGTAAAGGTGAAAGCGCTGCCCTCTCCCCTCTCGCTTATAAAAGTTATGTCGCCTCCCATGAGCCTTGCCAACTGCCGGCTGATCGGCAGACCAAGGCCCGTGCCCTGGTTTCCTTTGGACACGGTGTCCAGCTCTTGAGCAAAGACGCTGAAAATATGCTTCTGAAATTCCTCGCTCATTCCCCGGCCATTGTCGCGGACTGTGGCGGTAGTGACGACTTTGCCCCCGTCACCCATCTCCTGCTTGACCGTCAAACCTACCGTTCCGTCCTCCTGAGTGAATTTTCTGGCGTTGTCCAGCAAATTGAGCAGCACCTGCTGTATGCGAACCTCGTCGCCCAGGACGCAGGGCCATTTAAAATCAGTGTGTAAGCTGTATTTGATGTTTTTGCCCGACATCGAATTTTCAGCTATGGAGCTAACGGTATTCACCACAAGCTGAAGATCCACAGGCCGGAGTGACAGTTCAATATTTTCAGCTTGTAAGCCGGACATATCCAATATATCGTTGACAAGTGAAAGAAGGTAGTTGGCGGTGGCGGTGGACTGGCGCAGACTGTCCTTGAGCCGTTCCTTGTCGTCCAGCTTCTGGGACATGACATAGTTGAGGCCGATTATGCCGTTGAGGGGGGTGCGTATCTCGTGGCTCATTGTGGAAAGGAAGCGCCCCTTCACCTTTGCGTCAGCCTTGTCCTCCGCTATTTTTATCTGCTGACGCGCGAGGAGTATGACCAATATGAGTATGATTACGGTCGAAACGACGAACACTCCCACGGCGTACCGATAGCGGTACAGGAAATCGGTCAGGTTATAGCGGTACTGATTATCCATCACGGCCTGAATGGCATAACTGCCCAGCTCGTCCTCGGTCATGGCGGCGATAGCCTTGTTCAGTATCCCGATGAGCAGCTTTCCCTCATCCTCGGGAGTTCCGGGGCCGCCCTCTATGGACACCATGGCGGAAAAACAGATTTCGTCGTCCAGGCCCAAAACGGGTATTACTTTCAGCTTTTCATAGATGGGCTTGGCAATCCAGTGCTCGACCACATACTGATTTTGTATGACGAGGTCGGCCCGGGAAGAATTCACCGCGTCGAAGCAGGCCGTCACATCCTTAAAGGTCTCCACGTCAAAATTGGGATAAGCTTGAGCCAGCACCTTTTCAATAGTCTGAGAGCCGGCGGGCACCGCCACGGACAAATTGTTGTCATAGCTGAACTCCAAATCCCTGCGGCCGACCACGACCTTTCGGCTGGTGAAATAGGGGTCGCTCATAATTATACCCCGGGCGTTGTGGTTTTCCTTGTTCTGCTCCACACCGGAGACAAGATCGAGCTTTTCGCTCATTATAAAGTCATAAGTCACATCGCCTATCGGCAAAGGTATGTATTCAAATTTCAGTCCGGTCAGACGGCTCACCCGGTCAAATATATACCGGCTTATGCCGTCCAGCTCGCCGTCCTCATTGATGAACGACACCGGCACGCGATCCTGTATATAGCCTATGCGAAGGGGCCCTCGGGACGCGATATATTCCTCCTCCTCGGCGGTGAACGCGAGTCCGTCCCCGGCGGGCAGGGCAAACGCCGGAACAGACGAATAAAACAGCACCGTCAAAACAGCGACTATGGCAGGTAAAATCCGAAACGACCTGCGCATATCATCATCTCCTTTTAAGACATCTGTTTGCTGCTGTCAAAAATAAACTCAAGGCAATACCGCGCGAAGCTCCCTTGCGGTATCTGTGCGGTATTGTATTTACTTCACAGATTATTTTACAACTTAAATAAAGATTTGTCAATAATAATCGCACAAAAAACTTGCTCCGTTTCATTTTTTCTACATACGCCGCTTCATAATGACCGCGGAAAATGAGGTGCGCGATGTAAAATTTTTCCGCGAGCGCAATTTTTTTAAAAAAAGTCCTTGACAATCGCGCTTTGTTGTGCTATAATATCAAAGTCAGCAATCGGCGCGTCGAAATGTGGAGAGGTGTCCGAGTGGTTTAAGGAGCCGGTCTTGAAAACCGGTGACTCGTAAGAGCCGTGGGTTCGAATCCCACCTTCTCCGCCATTTTTGCTGATATAATCGGAAGGTCAAAATCAAATATTGGGGAGCGGATGCTCCCGAACGGTGAACTTTACTTGCATGGAGAAGTACTCAAGCAGGTCGAAGAGGCGCCCCTGCTAAGGGCGTAGGTCGGGAAACCGGCGCGAGAGTTCGAATCTCTCCTTCTCCGCCAAAGAGAAAGCCCACAACCAAGCGGTTTGTGGGCTTTTTTCGTGTCCAAAAACAGGCGTTTGACCCCAATTTTTACCCCAACGGGGTTTTAGTTTGTGCTTTTTACAGGCAGAAAACAGGCAAAAAGAGAAAGCCCACAGCGGGGCGCTGTGAGCCGGATATTAAACTTACGCCCCGGAGGTCAGAGACCGGATATACTCCTCCGTGCGGGCGGCACTGTCCCGCTTCGACTTATCCGTGCTGTGGGCATAGGTGGACAGCGTGAAGGAAGCGGACGAGTGCCCGAGATTATCCTGCACCGTCTTTATATCGTCCCCGCTCTGGAGGCTTGCCACGGCGTAGGAGTGCCGCAAATCGTGAAAGCGGGCGGCGTCAAGGCCTATGCTCCCGGCTATGGCCTTGAAGTGCTTATACACTGTGTGGTGCGGAATGTGGCCGCCTATGGAGTTTGTGAACACAAGGCCCTCGGGGTTGCTCCACGCGCTGCCCGCACGGACAGCGGCGAAAGCCTGACTTGCCTTTACCTCCCGGAGTTTTTGCATGACGGAGCTTGCCGCTGTGATAGTTCGGGCCTTATCCGTTTTGGTGGGTGCTAAGATATAGCGCCCGCCCTTTTTCTTTTCCTTCAGGAGCTGCTTATTGATTACAAGCTGGGAGTTTTCAAAGTCCACACAGTCCCATGTAAGGCCCAGTATCTCACCTTGCCGGAGGCCGGTAAACACGTCCACAAAAAATATGGCCTCGTATGGATCGCCCTTTATGGCCTCAAGAAAGCGGGCCGTTTCCTCACCGGACAGCGGGACGATTTCCCGCTTTTGGAGCTTGGGAAGGGTGCAATACTCCGAGGGGTTTGTCTTGATATAGCCAATCATGACGGCCTGCTTAAGAGCGGCGTGGAGCACTCCGTGTATGCCCTTTATGCTCTTGGCGGACAGCGGCTTGTCTCCCCTGCTCAGAGAGTTATAAAACTTCTGTATCGTGGGCACGGTCAGGCTCTGGAGCTTTACCGCTCCCACAGCGGGCTTTATGTGCAGCCTTATCTTGTCGCTGTATGACCGCTGTGTGGACAGCGTGACCCCGTTTAAATACTCCTCCTGCCAGACGTCGAGCCACTCCCCCAGAGTGATCTTGTTGGGCTCGATATATGCCCCGCTGTCTATGCCGGTCACTATCTCCTGAAGCTTTTTCCGCACCTCCGCTTGAGTTGCGCCGTAAACGCTCCGACGGATGAGCTTGCCGGTGCCGCTGTCATAGCCCGCGCTGTAACGGGCCTCCCAACGCCCATCGGGCCGCTGTCTTATGCTGCCCTCGTTATTCGCTCTCTTGCTCATGGCTGGCCTCCGTTTTAATTATCATTAAAATACATCTCCCATCCCTCGCTGTCAAAGCTGTATTTTTCAAGGGAGATAATGACGCCGTCTACCCATGTTTTATACATAGGTTCATCAACGATTCCGTCTTGTTTAAGCTGCCTCATCTTTATCCATCCCCCAAGCATTGAAGCAATAGCCTCATCTCTTGCAACGAGATGTAAAAGATGTTTTCCGGTATTTTCAGGATCTATACCAATATCCGCTCTCATATCTAACATATCGGCAATATCAATAATTTCCCTTACAGCATCTGCATAAGTGAAAGGTTTTTTTGCTTTTTCAATCCCACATAGCCAGTCAAGAGAAACGTCGAAGCAGCGGGCAACATTCATAACCGTTTCCAAGGGTGGCAGCTTCGTCCCCTTTTCATAGTTCATAACGCTTGCACCGGTTATGCCGATTTTCTCACCGAAAAGAGCCTGAGTAAGCCCCGCTCTTTGACGGACTTCCTTTATCCGCTGTCCGACAGTGTTTTCCAGATAGTTAACAGAACTTTTCAAGGTAAACACCCCTCTTTTCACTTAATTTAATTAGATTATACAACAATAGTTTCGTTTTGTCAAGGGTTGAAAAAATAAAAAGTTGTACATCATATTTATCGCAAAAACAAAATAAGCAAAAATATTTCTAATCACATATTGACATTTACTTTTATGCGTGATATAATATAATCAAACAAAACTTTTTTAAGGAGTTGAACCACATGAAAAATTACAAAAGCGTCGACGAGTTGCCGGCGTGCCTGACCGTGCCGGAAATGGCCGCTTATATGCGAATAAGCGAACCGGTGGCCTATCAGCTTATCCACAGGGCGGACTTTCCCGCTGTGAAAGTGGGAGACCGACGGTACATAGTGCCGAAGGATCGGCTTTTACAGTGGATGGGGCACACTGAGTAAGGGAGGCCTGACAATGGTTAACCATGACCGTGAACAAAAGACGGCTTTTCTGGTCTATTATAACTATGCCGAGCTCGTGGACGAGTTGACCGACAAACAGGCTGGGCAACTATTCAAAGCTCTTTTCGCTCACGGCGCTAATCCGAGTATCAGGCCAGATTTGGACGACAAAACATTCATGGTGTTCATGATTATGCGTCAAGCCATCTTGCGCAATGAGGAACGATATGCGGAAACTTGTCGTAAACGCAGCGAGGCCGGAAAAAAGGGCGGACGGCCAAAAAAGGGAGGGGAAGCTTAAAAACCAATTGCTTTTTTTGTTAAGCTAAAAAAGCAAATTGAAGCAAAAAAGCTGATATTGATACTAAAAATAAATTTGAAAATAAAAATAAATAGCAGCTAGTGCGTTTTTTTGAAAAAAACCTTTGCTTTTTAATTGTCTTTTATTTGAATTTTTAGGGGGCTTTAGATGACGTCAAAGCAGTTTCTTCAGCGATTACAATTTACAGAATCGGAATTAGCGGCAGACAGGG
>CANRJP010000021.1 GCA_947630975.1 uncultured Clostridia bacterium | reverse complement strand
GGGCACACCGTTCCCGAGGCGCCCGTTTCTTTGCCGTGTCACTTCGGCACAATGTCTTATCTTAATGACATTGCCCTGTCCGCATCGTATGCGTGTGGAATCTTCTCCGCCGCCTTATGTCCGACGGCAATGGCAATCTCAAAGTCGTATCCCTCAGGTATTTTAAGGGCCTTGTCAAAATAGGCCTTTTTGTCACCGCAAAGGGCGTTTTTGACGCAGCCGATGATAACACTGCCAAGGCCGAGTCCCTCGGCGGCAACGGCGATATTCTCCACGCTTATGCCGGCGTCAACCTTGCTCCACGAAAAGGCCGTTTCGGCGCTGATGAACAGTACAGTCGGAGCGTCGTAATAAAAATTGGCGGGCGGATTTTCGGTTCCAAAGCCCCTGTTCTTTTCCGCCTCGATTTCCGCAAGGATGGGATTTCCGCTGTTGGCCACCGTGATATGCAGCTCCTGCCGGTTAGTGGCCGTAGGCGCCTGAAGCCCCGCGCGGATAAGGGCGTCGAGCTCATCCCCTGTAATTGGTTCGCCGGTATAGCTTCGAGTAGAGCTGCGCTTTTCTATGGCGTTTAATACTTCGTTCATTCTAATACCCCCTGTATTATTTCTATATAATAATTATACCACCAATGTCGCTTTATGTATGTGAATTTTTTGTAAAATGCTGTAATGTCTTGACTTTTTTCGGCTTTTATGTTATTCTATAACTACCAAACAGCAAAATTGAAAAGTAGAAAGTTTCAAGGAGGAAATACAGTGCTGGAAGAAATGACGGCCTTCTTTAAGAACAGGCTTGAGGGATACGACGAGCATATGCTCACCGAGGTGGATCAGGCCGGAGAGTTCTACAAGTTCACGGCGTCGCAGCTCCCCGCCGCGGGGAAGCAACACATACTTGATTTGGGCTGCGGAACGGGGCTTGAACTGGAGGAATATATCCGCATAAATCCTGACGCACATATCACTGGCATAGATCTGTCCTGTGAGATGCTGAACCGCTTAAGGGCAAAATTCCCAAACAACGGTAATATATGCCTTATCTGCGGCTCGTATTTTGACATTCCGCTGGGAGAAAACCGCTTCGACGCCGCTGTTTCGGTGGAATCCCTGCACCACTTCACTGCGGAGCGGAAGCTCTCTCTTTACTCCGCGCTTCATAAGTCCCTGAAGCCCGGCGGATATTTTATTCTCACGGATTACTTTGCGGAGAGCGAGGAATTGGAACGGAAATATTTTGAGGATTTAAACGAATTGAAAAATGAGCAGGGCATAACGGACGACAGGTTTTATCACTACGACACGCCGCTCACTATCGGGCATGAAGCTGATGTCCTGACAGCCGCCGGATTTTCAAGCGTGACGGTGCTCCGCAGCTGGGGCGCCACACACTGCGTCAAGGCGTTTGTGTGAATAAAATCGGCCGTGTAACGATCAACCCGCGAACTCTGTCAACTAACTCTTTGAATTTCTGTTCATTTTTGATGTTGTCAAAGCCTTTATAATATGATGTCATATAAAAGAGAATATTCGACGGATAAACGCAGACACAGCGAGTCACGTTATCGGACTCATTGGCTATAAATATCATGCGGTGCTCCTCCCCTGTCGGATCGTTGTCCGGGCTATGCCACGATTCTTCCGCGGTCCAAATAAGTCCGTGGAGAAATTCTTCAGGCTCAAGCGTAATCTTATCGGTTATTTTCATTACTCTTTCGAGAAGGCTGACCGCATCTTCAAGAAAAATATAAGCTTCATTTCTCCTGCCCAACTCCACAAGACATTCCGCCTGCCTCAGTCCAAGCGATATCCGAGTTCCCGCCCACATATCAATTTCCTTTCCGCAGCTCACAGGCTGAACCTCAGTAGGAGCTTCTCGGCAAAAAGTATGCAGAATTTGCAATCTTGCGGTGTTTTCTCTAAACCGCTGTTCGCAGCTTTTACTTTCATCCCTGCCCCAAAGCTTTACCGAGGCACCGGCTGTTAGTTCGTTCACAGTTTCAAAAAGCCGGAGCTGGCGCGTCAACTCATATTTGTCGTGCTCACCTCTCACCCAATACCGTTCAAAAAGGAGCTCGTCCCGCCCCAGCCCTGCCGGAGCGGTGTAACTTTCAATAAATTCTCCGACGCGGCCATCGTCCTCGATTTTAGAAAAATACTTTATGCTCAATTCATCGCCCGGGCATTTTTTGAGCCTTGCCTCAACGGTATGCCGCAGCTCGTTAAGTATAGGCTCAAAACTGAGCTGAGATAAATCAACGTCTGTCCATATATGGTAAAAAGCTTCGCAGTCCGCATAATTGCGTCGTATTATACGGAGCAGCTCCGTCATTTTTTCAGCATTTTTGTCAGGATCACGCTCACGGCACAAACGTACAAACTCGAGAACAAGCGCGGTTGCCCTCTTTTCCTTTTCGCTCTCGGGCACACCCATCAGAGAATCAACACTGGCGCCGAAAATCTCCGCAATAGCGGGCATCAGCTCCATGTCAGGATAGACCTGTCCGTTCTCCCATCGGCTCACCGATTGGAATGTGACGCCAAGACGCACGGCAAGTTGCTCTTGTGTCATATCGTTTTTTCGACGAAGTCTTTTTATATTGCTTCCTATCGGCAAATTCATATTATTCATTCCTTTATATCTTTTTTCGCCGGCAAACATATTATACCGCAGGCGCGGCGAAAAATCAATAACGCATTATGTGAGAATATTTCAATTATAAAGTGAAAAATCCCCCGCTAATCACGGAAGATTTTTTCAAATATTCATCAATCAGCATATAGTGGCCGTTTATCAAAATTATCACTGGGCGTCACCGATAATTTTTTCCAGCTGCCGTATAAAAACCGGTAATTCATCAAAAACGACATCCGCTATAATATTCCAGTTTGTCCCATCATAATCATGAACCAAACGGTGCCTTACGCCAGCTATCATCGCCCACTGTACTTCCCCGTGAGCTTTTTTATATTCATTTGATAAATTATAAGCGTGCTCTCCAATATTATACAACGGCGTTGTAACAAGCCACTGCAAAGAAAATTCATTTAATAAATCGGCTTTCGTAACTTTACGCTCTTGAATATACTTATATAGTTTTACAGCGTTGTCATATATTTTTTGAACGCGCATCTGATCTGAATACTTCATGCCACCAACAGCCTCTCTTTCATGATCGCACTGTAAAATTCGCTGTCCGTATTTATTTCATGTATCTCGAACACGTCCACATCCTTTTGCAAGACTTCACGCAGTTCCTCCGCAAGGGCAAAAATCATTGTAAGCTTAAAATTCTCCCCGCCATACACAAGAAAATCCAAATCACTGTCCGCGTCAGCCTCGCCTCTGGCATAGGAACCGAACAAAAAAATTTCATCCACATGGTATTTTTCGGCAATAGGTTTGACTAAGCCGACAATTTTCTCTATTGTCAGTACCCGTTTATCCATAATATTACTTTCTTTCTTACTTAGTTTTCCCGTCAGTTCTGCATAAATATCTGCTGCTCCTCAATAAGCGGATAGCTGGCCAGTTTATCGGAGTCGAGGTTTTCTCTGTACATATCAACGCCGGTTATGCGGCTGTTCCCGTAGGTTGTATAGTAATATATCCCCTTGTCCGTGTTGCAGCAGGAGGAATATATGGTGTACTCGTACCCGTGCTCGACCTTACAGCAGCCCCGCTGCTGCGCCACCGAGGCGAGGATATGGAAGAATTGGCTAACGCTTTCCGCCTCGGACTCGCCGGAGAGGGAGTTCATTTTTGTGAAGGCGGCCTTGACAAACCGCGACGCCGACGACAGATCTCCCGGCAGTCCGAGACCGCCCATGCCTCGGCTGTAAGGCTTCAGCCCAAGGCTCTCCGCAAAGCGGTTTTCCGGATCCGCCGGGGAAAGGGCCATATAGTTCCTTAAATTCGTCATGTGATAATCAAAGGTGGGGTTGTTGGTCATAATTCCCACGGGATTGTCATAGACCTTGAGCCCATCCTTTACCGACTCGACTACAATGCTCCCATCCCTGTCGGAGATCATCCAGTGCAAAGGCGACAGCGGAAGCCGGGGACTGAAATCCTCCTTCAGCAGGTTTACACGGGCGAGCTTTACCCTTGCCTCGCCCACAGTGGCGCAGTCGCCCAAAATCCACGGAATAAACTCAAAGGGCGCTACGTTGTCCCTGCCCTCGGCCTCGGGTTTGTAATCGGCGTTGTCCGGGAAGTTCAGCCCCGCCATGCTGAGGCCCTTCTCGTTTGTGGCATCGTAATAAAGAGGGTAATTCTCCTGAACAAAGGCCATGCCTATCATGGCGTAGTGGGTGCGCATCTCCCCCATCCGCCGAAAAGTAAAGGGATAGTTCCTCGGCGTCACCGTGACCGTCTGATTATACGCAAACTCATAGTCCAAATTTCTGCCGAAATAGTGATCTTTCGACCTGTATGTTGCGGCTGTACACATTGTCATTACCTCCGTTGTATAATTTTGTAATACCATTATATCATATATAAGCGCAAATGACAAGCGGTAATGCCAAATTATTTAGGTCTCAATAAAAATAAAATCCGCGCCGGGCTCATAAAGTCGGCCGTCTTTGTTACTTAAGAAACTCAAGAATATAATCTTTTTTTGCCAATATCCCGTCAATTCGGTTTACATAATCTCCGGCCTCTTTAGGGTTGAATATCCGCTCGATACGGTCGCCGCGAACCAGCTTTGTCGACGCCCCGCCGCCCATGGCAAAAATAGAGTGAACCTCCTCCATGATATACACGTTGTAGAGGCACTCGGCGCCGGGCTTTGCAAAGCTGACGTTTTCCAGATTGCCAAGGGTGTTTTTCTGCTTATACATATAGTAGGGCTCGGCCCCGTACTCACTCATGCGGCGGCGGCAAAGCTCCATCATCTCATTGACGTTTCGGGCGAAGCGCAGCTTCTCAAAGTCGTCCCGAAGCCGGGCCGCCCGTTTCAAATACATGGTGTGGACGGTGACGGTGTCCGGCCCAAGAGCGGTTATCCTGTCCAACGTCTCGGACAGCATATTTACGTCCTCCCCCGGCAACCCTAAAATCAAGTCGGCGTTGATGATTTCCATGCCCTCCCGCCGAGCCAGCGCAAAAGCCCGCTCCACGTCCTCGGGACTGTGGCGGCGGCCTATGGCGTCCAAGGTGCTTTGGTGCATGGACTGGGGGTTTATGCTTATGCGGCGAATGCCGTTTTTTCTCAGCATGGACATCATTTCCGGAGTGAGAGTGTCGGGACGTCCCGCCTCAACGGTGAGCTCCCTGAGTTCAGACATATCAAAGGAGCTTTTCAGCGTTTTTATGAGCCTTTCCAGCAGCTCCGCCGGTATGGCCGTGGGAGTTCCGCCGCCGAAATACGCGGAAACAGGCTTAAGCCCCAGCTCCGCCGAAATTTCGCCGCAGCGGCGTATTTCCCTTTCACAGGCGTCAACGTATGGCAGCAGGAATTTATTGTTGTGAGTCAGGGCTTGAGAAATAAATGAACAGTAGGCGCAGCGCGTGGGACAAAAGGGTATACCCACATAAAGGCTGACGGCCTTTTCACCGGCCATGCCGATGATTTTTTGCTCCTTTTGGGCCACATCAATACAGAGCCGCGCCCTGTCGGGTTCGATCCAGTACTCGTTTTCCAGTTCAGCCGCAGCCTCGGCGGGAGTTTTGCCCTCCTCAAGAAGCAGGCGGGCCAGCTTGGCCGGGCGAATACCCGTGGATATGCCCCATGGCGTCGGCATATCGGAGATCTCTTTACAGGCCAGAAGGACAGCTTTTTTTACGGAATTGGAAAGCGCCTTTTTATCCGGAGTCTCGGGTACGGGCCAGCTTCCCATGCCGGTCAAGCCGTCCTTGGAAACTCTCGCGGAGGCAAGACCGTTTTCGACAACGCTTTCGACCTCTAAATCCGAATGTACATCAAAAAAGAGCTGAGCTGCCTGCTCAACGGCTGTGGAAAGCTCATGCCCTTTTGTCGTGATGGTCATAACAATTCTCCGTTCGATGTTGTAATTTACGCAGCGGACTATTTTGCGTTCTGTACATATGGATTGTACTTTTTTTCATAACCGACTGTAGTTTTCGGCCCATGGCCGGGATATATCACGGTCTCATCTGGAAAACTTTCCAACACCCGACGGATTGAAACCATTTCCTCCATTATGCTGCCAAAGTCGTAACGGCCTATGCTGCACTTGAAAATCAGGTCGCCGTCAAACAGGCTGTTATCAACCGCATAAACCACGCCTCCGGCGCTGTGGCCGGGGGTGTGCATTACCTTAAACTCAAGAGTTCCGAAGCGGAGAACGTCCCCGTCCTCAACAAAGCCGTCCACCTCAAAGGCCTCAGGCGCGGGCGAATTTGTCAGGAAACAAAGACTGTTACGGCTGCCGACCATGTTAAAGTCGCTCCTATGCATATAGACCTTTGCGCCCGTGACATTCTTGATACGGTTCACCGCCCCGATGTGGTCATAGTGGCCGTGAGTGAGCAAAATCGCGGCCAAGTCACGGCGTTGAAGCTTTTCCAGTATCTTATCCGCCCCGTCGCCGGGATCGACAAGCACGGCGGTCTCCCCTTCGGACAGCAGATAGCAGTTGGTGTCAAGGCCGCCGACAACTATCGTTTCAACATTCATCCCAAATCAACTCCCAAAAGCTTTTCCAGCAAATCAAAGCCGTCGTTATCCGCCGGCTCAATTTTCACGTTAAGCGTTTCTTCAAGCTGCGGCACGGTCACGTCGTCCAAAAGCACGTCCGTCCCCTCGCGAAGCATATCCCGTGAGATAACGGCAGCGTCGCCGAGGTCACGACCCCGAAGCTGATCCATAATGTCACAGCCGCAGAGCAAACCTGCCACGGTTATGCTTTCGCCGAAGAAACGGTTGATTATCACCGCCACATCCACGGTCACATTGGGATATTTTTCCGTCACCATGGCGGCGAAGGCTTTCATCAGCGGCCCGGCGGCGGCGCCCGTGATTACCGTCACTTTACGGTCGGGCAAAAAATCCGGCCCAAGCTTCAGGGCGGCGGCAAATTCCTCCTTGAGGGAGGCGATAAGGCCGACGCCGTTTTCTATCTGGGGATAGCCGTCGTAGCTCCCGCCGTCGGGAATGTCCAGCCCCGCCTTTAAATACAGCTCGTCAGCAGCGTAGACAAAGCCCCGTCCTATCTCCTCACGGGCTATTCGCTGCCATTTTTCCACAATTTCAACCGTTTCACGGGCTTTTTCCACACTTACCGGCGTCATCGGCGCAAGGCCTCTGCGATGTGCGGTCAGGCCCACGGGGACAACGGACACGCTGATAATGTTCTCCCGCAGGCCGTACAGCCCGTTCAGGGTGTATTCCAGCTCGTCTCCGTCATTGTATTCGGGACAGAGGACGATCTGGCAGTTCATCATTATGCCGTTCTGAGCGAAGCGCTCCATTATCCCCGGCAGCATCCGCGCCCGGGGATTTTTCAGCATTTTCACACGAAGCTCCGGGTTCATGGTGTGAACCGAAATATTTATCGGACTGACCCGCAGCCGTATGAGCCGGTCGATGTCCGCCTCTTTAAGGTTGGTGAGGGTCACGTAATTTCCCTGAAAAAAGGACATTCTGGTGTCGTCGTCCTTGAAGTACAGGCTGTCCCGCATACCCGGGGGAAGCTGGTCTATGAAGCAGAACACGCAGGCGTTGGCGCAGCGCTGAGCCTTATCCATAAGCCCGCTGTCAAATTCCACGCCCAAATCGTCATAGGCGTCCTTCTCAAAGTCCAGCTCCACTATCTCCCCCTGCACCGTCTGAATTTTCAGCACGATAACCTCGTCATTCATAAGGTAGCGGTAATCCAGTACGTCGTGAACCTCCTCGCCGTTGACGGCCAGCAGCACGTCCCCCGGCTCAAGGCCCAGCTCGGCCGCTATGGAATTTTCATACACGGTTTTTATCCTCGCGGCCATAGATGTCACTTCCAATTTATTTAAAATAATCGTTTATACCGTCAAATATCTTGTCCACGTTTTTAATGGCGACGGTGTAATCCTCCTGACCGTTGACCGATACCCAATAGTTACGCTCGTCGTAGCCGGTGAACGTAAGCTTTAAGCTCTCTCCGTTGGTGAGCACATACTCTATCGAGCCCACAGGCGTCGGAGTTTGGGAATATTCCGGGGGCTGCTCAAGGCTTCCGCTGACGTTGATAGCCACGATATGGCTGTAGAATTCCCGGAAGGCGTCGGCGTCAAGCTCCGCTCCGTCCTTGAAGAAGGCCGCGTTTTCGCCACCGCCGTCCACAATGTCGAAATTCATCGTCTCACCCTTGTGCTCAATGTGTATCTCGCTGATGAGCCGTATATCGATCATGGCAAGGAGCTTCTCCTCCAAATCTGAAGAGCCGATATCCAAAATACTCCATTTATCGGCGCCCGTCCGCATAAGATAGTCGATGTCGCCGCGGCGTATCCAGCGGTAAGTGCCGTCGGATGCGGAAACCTCATAAACCGTGGTTCCGCTTTTTGTGTTTACCGTGATATTATATTCCGGAGCGGACAAGCCTGTGGAAGCCAAGTTTTCATCGGTTAAAGGCAGAATGCCGGTGACCCCGCTCTCAATTTGGGAAACGGGCGTCAGCAGCTTATCGCTGACATCACTGTTGGAAGCGCTGCGCCTGACAGGAGAAACTATATTCCAGTAGCTCAACAGAGAATACTCGTCCTTGGGGCCGGCGGGATCCATTTCCACAGTCAGAGAACCGTTCGGGCCGTCGATTGCAACACCGGTAATATCTTCGGCCTTAAGACCGGCCGCAATGTCGGCATAGTCCTTGGCGACGAGATTTATCACGTCCACCATATAGCTCTTCATGATGTAAACGTCGCCGGAAGCGTCAGTGTTGAAGTAGTTGCCGGTATTGTCCGGAGTTTCATTGCCGATGTAAAAGGTGCGGCTGCCGGAGGTTGTAGTCAGGGTCAGAACGGCGTTGGGAGAGTCAAGTCCAAAATCCCCCAAATTTTCAGGGGCTTCCGCCGCCCGTCCCTCGCTGGTTATGTTCTGGAAGGTATAAATCAGTGTGTCGAGGGCCGTGGCCTTAAGCGTCACGCCGTCGAAGCCCTCCATGGCCCAGCCGTTCTCGCCCTTAACCAGACTGTAGCTGCCGTACTTGTTAGTCACGTCCGCGCCTATCAGCTCGTCACCGGCGTATGAAAACACCTTTATTACCTCGTCGTCGGTGTACATCTCGCCCAGCGAGTCGCCGTCCTTGTGTCGGGTGAGGAAATATATTCCGCCCGCAAGGAGGCCGATAACGAGCACAACAACTATGATATTTATTACGAATTTAACGTTCCTGCTCATGGCGTACCTCTTATAAATGCCTTCTGCGGAGCCAGATAATCACGCCCGCGAAAACTATCAGTATGGGCAGGGCAAAACAGAAAATTATGCGGTATATTTTCTGCTGCGCCTCGGTCATGATAAGGCGGGTGGAGCTCAGGCTCTTGCCCTCGATAGTGAGCTTTGTGCTGTTAAGACCTATCATCTCATACGCACTGTCCACAAAGAAGCTGTTGTTGCCGAGACTGCTCTCGCTGAGAAGTCCGGTAAGGTCGGCCACCTCGGCGTACTGCGTAACGCCCCAGAAGGATGAGCTGCCGGCCACCAGCAGCCGGGCGGTCTTGTCGTAGTCCTCGCCAACGGTCTTTTCCAGATAGAGGGCGAGGTCATATACTCCCTGCACACCGTCGCTCATGCCGCTGTTTTCGCCGTTTTCGCCCCTGATAAGCTCGTAAGCCGTGCCCTGCTTGGTGGTATAGAACACGGTCTTGTCGGTTATGGCGCCCAAATCGTCCTGCTCAAAGGTCAGGCTGCGGCAAAGGGTGGCGTAAACGGGAACGTTCTTGCTCACAATGTCCTTGGTGAGGCCGCTCTCCACCACTTGGGGGAAAATTATGTCAAGGCCGGTGTTCTGATCCATGGTGCTGTAATTCGGGCTGCCCTCGGCCACCACGTTGTCCTCCACGGTCACGCCCCACTCGGTCAGATAAGACTGGAGCCGGGGCAGCTCAAAGTAAGGCTCAATGGCGATTTGGACGCTGCCGCCCTGATCAAGATACTTATCTAAGCGGTCTATCTCCTCGGGAAGGAAGTCGTCCACCGGCGAGATGATGTAGAGCATCTTGCACTCGGGAGGCACGTCGGCCATTTTAAGGCTGAACTGGGTGGGAGTAATGTTCTCCCCCGCCAGAATGTTGGACATCTCGGCGGGATTGGGTTCGCCGTGGTCGGTGGTGAAGCAGACCACGGTCTCCTCCTCGCTGATGCAGTAGGCCAGAGCGTTGGTGAGCTTGCTCTCCAGTATGGCGGCGCTGGGATAGCGCTGGCCGGTGGAAAGGTCGCTTGATATTTCAAACATATCGATATAGTTCAGCATACGGTGCCGCCCGTTTGTGGCGTTTTCGATAATTAAGCTGTGCTCGCTTACGTTTTCAATGTCGGTAAACCTGTTCACGAAGCCGGGATCCTTGATATAGAACACGTCCTCATACTTCAAGTTTTTTGACGCCGCCACATACTTGAGGACTACCTCATTTACATAGCTGTCCTTCTCGCCGCTGCCGCGCATATAGTAGACGGTGACGTCGTTGTCCCCCTCGTCAAGCTCGGCCAGCACGTTTTTTGTGGCATTACCTATCTCGTAAAGGCCGTTCTCCGTCAGGTCAATTCGAGTGATGGGGAATTTTTCGGACAAAGCCGCCGCCAGCAGATTTACCAGCACGAAGATAACTATCGCGCCGATTATCAAAACCGTATTGTTTGCGCCGTACTTAAGGCGGCGTTTGTTGATCTTTTTCATATTATACGCCCTCCCTCAGCTCCAGCGGCGCTTTTCAATGTTCCTGACGGTCAGGAACACGAACAATGCCGAAATGCTCAAATAATAGATTATGTTTTCCGCCATCAAAATTCCGTTTCGGAAATCCACAAAGCGTTCGGTCACGGCCACAAGCCTGATAACCTGATTAAGCATATCTATACCCGTAGACGGGAGTATGCTGGCAAGGAACGAGGCCAGAAGCACGCCGAGGGTTATTACAAGGGCGATGATTTGACTTTCGGTCACGGATGAGAAGAAAAGGCCGATGGACACGAAGCACAGACCAAGCAGCAGAAAACCCAGATATGAGGCCAAAATCTTGCCCCAAACGGGACTGCCGTGGATGGCGATTATCACCACATAGGGGAAGGACGTCATCATTGCTCCGGCAAAGACGCACATGGCCGCCAACAGCTTGCCAAGCACCACGCCCCAAACGCTGACAGGGGCGGAAAGCAGGAGCTGATCGGTCTTATTCGCCCTTTCCTCGGCGATAAGGCGCATCGTCAGCACCGGCACCAAAAGTACAAGTATGAGCAGGCTGCTGTACATGGGTATGGAAATGTCCCCGCTGCCGCCCACAAGCACATAATCATTGAAGTAAAAGCCGGAGATGAAGGCGAAAACCCCGATAAACACATAACCGATGGGCGAAGTGAAATACGCCATCAGCTCACGCTTGAATATCGCTTTCATCGGGCTTCACCTCCTCCGTGTCTCCTGTGAGTTTGATAAATATGTCCTCGAGACTTAGCTCGTTGGTTTTCATTTCAATTATGGTACCGCCGGAATTGGCCACTGCAATGGACACCTCACGTCGCACGTCGCACGCGGCCTTGATGAGGTACTCGCCGCCGTCGGAGCGAGAGTTCACCAGCTCCACTCCCGTGACGCCCTCCACGGAGCTTATGGCGGCGGAAACAGCCTCACTGTCGCCGTCGATGACGGCGGTAACCGAGTTCTCTCCCTCTACCTTCCGAGATAAGTTCTCCGGTGTGTCCTCGGCAACTATCTTGCCCTTATTGATAATCAGCACACGGTTGCAGACGGCGCTGACCTCCGGCAGGATATGGCTGCTCAGGATTATGGTGTGGCGCTTAGCAAGCTCCTTTATGACGTTGCGAATTTCTATTATCTGGGCCGGGTCAAGACCAACGGTGGGCTCGTCCAGCACCAGCACGGCGGGATTGCCGATGAGAGCCTGGGCCAGCCCGACTCTCTGGCGGTAGCCCTTGCTCAGGTTCTTTATCCGCCGCTTGCTGACGTCGGTTATGGCGGTGGCGTTCTTTATATCTTCGAGGTGGGCTTTTTTACTCAGCTTCACCTTTTTAAGCTCATACACAAAGCCCAGATACTCGTCCACGGTCATATCCATGTACAAAGGCGGCTGTTCGGGCAGATATCCCACGCTGCGCTTGGCCTTGTAGGGCTCGTCCAGCACATCGTAGCCGTTGACGCTGACAGAGCCGTCGGTGGCGCTGAGACAGCCGGTTATGATGTTCATGGTCGTGCTCTTTCCCGCCCCATTGGGGCCGAGAAAGCCCAGTATCTCGCCGTTCTCCACGGTAAAGGTCAGGTCGTCCACGGCCACCTTGCCGCCGAAACGCTTAGTCAGGTGATTTACTTCAATCATTTTTTATTCCCTCCAGTGCGGGGTAAATTTTATTGTTCCTCTTCCTCGGCGGTTATGGCTATACCCAGCTCGTCAAGCTGCTTTTTGTCCACGGTTCCGGGGGACTCCACCATGAGCTCGCCGCTGTCCTTTACCTTGGGGAAGGCCATCACGTCGCGGATGGACTCCTTGCCGGTCATGAGCATCACCATGCGGTCAAGACCGTAGGCCATACCGCCGTGGGGAGGAGTGCCGTAACGGAAAGCGTTTATCAGGAAGCCGAAGCGATCCATAGCCTGCTCGGGGGTGAAGCCGAGAGCCTCAAACATACGTGACTGAAGCTCGCTGTTGTGAATACGTATGCTGCCGCCGCCCAGCTCGACGCCGTTAAGCACTATGTCGTAGGCCTTGGCCCTGACGGCGCCGGGATCGGTGTCCAGCAGCTCTATGTCCTCATCCTTCGGGCAGGTGAAGGGATGATGCATGGCAACGAAGCGTCCCTCCTCCTCGCTGTACTCAAGCAGGGGGAAATCCGTGACCCAAAGGAGATTAAACTTTGTCTTATCTATCAGGCCGTAGCGCTGAGCCAGCTCACAGCGGAGAGCACCCAGAGAGGCGTAGACCACGCTGTCCTTATCGGCCACGATAAGAATGGTATCCCCCGCCGAAGCCCGCATCTTATCGGCTATGGCGCGGAGCTGCTCCTGAGTGAAGAACTTCATGATGGAGCCTTTTATTTCACTCTCGCCAACGATGAGCCAGGCCAGACCTTTGGCACGGTAAGTCTTTACGAACTCCACAAGGGAATCAAGGGTTTTCCTTGTCAGCTTGTCCGACAGGCCCTTGGCGTTTATGGCGCGGACGCTGCATCCCTTCTGTTCGGCAACGGAAGCGAAAGCGGTGAACGGACAGCCCTTAAAGCTATCGGTCAAATCGACAAGCTCCATGCCGAAGCGGGTGTCGGGCTTGTCGCTGCCGAAGCGATCCATGGCCTCTTTATAAGGCAGCCGCGGCAGGGGCAGTTGAACGTCCACATCAAGAATTTCCTTAAATACCGTCTTTATAAAACCCTCGTTGACGGTCATTACGTCGTCCTCGTCCACGAAGGACATTTCAAGGTCGAGCTGGGTAAACTCCGGCTGTCGGTCGGCCCGCAGATCCTCGTCGCGGAAGCACTTGGCTATCTGAAAATATCTGTCCATGCCCGCAAGCATCAGAAGCTGCTTGTAAAGCTGGGGCGACTGCGGAAGGGCGAAGAAGTGGCCGGGATAGATACGGCTGGGTACAAGATAATCCCTCGCCCCCTCGGGGGTAGACTTACAGAGTATGGGCGTCTCCACCTCAAGAAAGCCGTTTTCATCATAATATTTTCGGGCTATTTGGGTAATGCGGTGGCGGGTCTCAAGGGTGCGCTGCATCTCCGGGCGGCGCAGGTCAAGGTAACGGTACTTAAGGCGCAGCTCCTCACCGGCCTTCACGTCGTCCTGAATAACGAAGGGCGGAACGTCGCTCTTCGAGAGAATACGCAGCGCCGTGGCCGCAACCTCCACCTCGCCGGTGGGGATATTTTTATTGACGCTCTCCCGCGGACGCACAAGGCCCTCGGCGGCTATGACATATTCGCTCTTAAGCTCCCCGGCCTTGTCGAAAAGCTCTTTATCCTCAGGGGAAAATACCAACTGACTGATGCCGCTGCGGTCGCGTATATCCACAAAAATCAGGCCGCCCATGTTCCTGGCCCTCGACACCCAGCCCGAAAGCCGAACCGTCTGTCCGACGTGCTCGCTTCTGAGCCGACCGCACATATGCGTCCTTTTCATACCCTTGATTGTTTCCATTTTTTATGTCCTCCTAACTATTTATCGCTTATGATACGGGCGACCTCATCCCACGAACCGGCGGCCATGGCGCTTTCATCGCCCGTTTCAATATTTTTCAGTATTATTCCGTTTTCCGCGGTTATAACCAGCCAACGGGCCCCGTATTCCCCCGCCGCGGCAAATTGGGCCTCAAGGTCGAGCCCCATAAGGTCACGCTCGGCATAAACGCCCAGTCCCCTCAGTCTTGCGGCTCCACGGCTGGCCCTTGACGGCACATCCGAGGCCACATAGACCAGCGGCTTCATGGGCGGGATCTCGTCCATGCCGCTCTCGCGCATGGCGATTATGGCCCTCTCCTCCCCTATGGCAAAGCCCACGGCGGGAATGTCTGGCCCGCCCAGCTCACGGCACAGGCCGTCATACCGGCCGCCGCCGCACACGGTTCCGTTGGCCCCGCCGTCGCCGGCCTTAAACTCAAACACGGTTCTGTTGTAATAATCAAGACCACGTATGAGGTGATTTTTTTCGTTGTAGGCTATACCCACCGCGTCCAGACTGGCCTTAACGCCCTGATAGTGGGCTCGGCAGTCGTCGCAGAGAAAATCCGCCAGCTTGGGAGCTTTTTTTGCCACTTCACGGCATGATGGATTTTTACAGTCCATCACCCGCAGCGGGCTGCGGCTCATACGGCTGACGCAGGTGGGACAAAGCGCCCCGCTGTTGGCATGGGGCAGTAAATAGCGCACCAAGGCGTTAATATAACCCGTCCGGCAGTCGTGACAGCCGAGGGAGTTGATATTGAGGGAAAGCTTGTTTATCCCCATGGCGCGCAGAGCCGTATAAGCGAGAGTAATGATCTCGCTGTCAGCCTGGGGACGGGAGCTTCCGTAGCACTCCGCCCCGATCTGGTGAAACTCCCGAAGCCGCCCTTCTTCGGGATTTTCCTGACGGTAGCAGGTTATTTTGTAACTCAATTTCAGGGGAAGCTCTTTAGCCATGTCGTGCTCGATGATTATCCTCGCCAAACCGGCGGTACCCTCGGGCCGCAGAGCCAAACGGTCGCCGTGCTTGTCGGTGAAGGTGTACATTTCCTTTTCAACTATATCCGTGACAGGGCCGACGCCCCGCTCAAAGAGCTCGCTGTATTCAAAAACCGGAGTGTGGGCCTCGTTGTAGCCGTAGCACCGGCAGTGCTCCATAAAAACCGACTCCACAAACCGCTTCATTCTGATTTCCCCGGGAAGGCCGTCCTGTGTGCCCCGAGGCGCATATATCCGCGACGAAGCCACTTGGCTCCACCCCTTTCAATAGTTTATACTATTCTAATATTATACTATTTTTGGCCCGGTGTTGTCAAGTTTTTTGCACGAAAAAAGCCAAAATCCATATGAATTTTTTGTAAAAAATACAGAGCCGCACCCGGCTCTGAAAATAAACACAAAAGCCGCCCAACATGGGACGGCGGTTTTTATCGGAAGTCAGAGAGAAGGACGGCCCCGTGGCCGTCCCTCTCTGCGGATTATGCGTTATGTCCGGCGGAAGGCCGCTGCGGCGGGCTTCCGTCAAGCGCGGTCTCCTTCGAATTCCGCCCTCTTGTCACAAATGCTTTGAATGGTGCCTTCCGCTTTGCAGCGCTCATACTCCATCTTAAGCACGGTATCGATGCAGTGCTGGCCCTTTTCGTCCAAGGAATGGTAGTTCTCAACCATAGCGACTACCTTATCGTCCATGGGCAGAGGCGTGTCGTAATTCACGAGCTTGATGTTCAGCTCCTTGCACATTTGCACTACCGTGGTGTAGGCCGTCCCGCCAACCCCGTTCTTAAGGGCGCTGGCAACAGTGGTCTGAGGAATTCCGAGATGGATTGCAAATCTTCTTACGCTGCGATACTGCTTTCTCACTTCGTCCACGATAAGACTGGTTAAATACTCCGCGTTCATTTTTCGCACCTCTCTTTTATAATATACTATTTAACCTTCACTCAAATTATATTATAATGAAAAAAAAAAGTCAAGGGATTTTCGTAAAAAAAATCCTTTGACTTGTAAATATTGTATGAATAGTTTATGACTATTCTATGCATTTTTCGACAATTTTATTGAATTCCATAAAATGGGACGCTTTTACCAACACGGCCCCATTTTTTGGCAGCAATTTCGTTAATTTATCCGTCAATTCCGTCTTATCGCGGAAATAAACCGCGCTGCCGCCGGCCTCTACACAGGCGGAATACATATGCTCTGACAGTTCACCCACAGCTATCAGTAAACCGATTTTCTTCTCCGCGGCATAGGCTCCCACTTGGGCATGAAGCTCCGGCGCACTTGGCCCAAGCTCACCCATGTCGCCCAATATGGCCACGGTCTCCCCTTCAGCCTTACTGAGCAGCTCCAGACCCGCCTTCATGCTGGCGGGAGCCGCGTTATAACAGTCGTCGATCACTGTCAGGCCGCCCTTTTTTATGAGATTGACACGTCCGCCGATGGTGCCGGCGGCGGCCACGCCCTCAAGTATCTCGGCTTTGGTAAGGCCAAGCTCCAAGCCGACGCCCACGGCGGCAAGGACGGCGTAAATCACGTGCCGTCCGGGTATTGTGACCGTAAATTCAAGCTCCTCGCCGTTGGCGTCAATAACGCCGGCAGTTCCTTCAAAGCCTCTGTCGCTGAATTCCCTGACGCACAAATCATTATCTTTATTAAATCCGAAAAATTTGAGGTTCCTTCTGTTCACTCGGCGGAGAAAAGCGTCGTCGCCGTTGAGAAAAGCGGGAGCGTCGTCCTCCATATGTTCAAATATCTCGCATTTCGCTTTAAAAATGCCCTCTTGCGAGCCCAGTATTTCCATATGCGAATAGCCTATGTTGGTTATTACGCACATATCCGGCTTCGCTATGGAGCTGAGAAGCTCCATCTCGCCGAAGGCGCTCATACCCATTTCTATTACCGCCGTTTGAGTGTCCGGCTCCATGGAGAGCAGCGTGAGGGGCAGGCCAAGCTCGTTGTTGAAATTGCCATCGGTCTTGTGAACCTTAAACTTTACACCGAGCACCGAGGCCACTACCTCCTTGCAGGTGGTTTTTCCGACGCTGCCGGTTATGCCGACTACTTTGACGTCAAGGCTCCGGCGGTACCATGCCGCCAGCATCTGTAGGGCACGAACGGTGCTTTCCACAATTATCTGCGGACAGTCCGCGTCCGATTTTTCCTCGCATATGCAGCAGACGGCCCCTTTTTCCGCGGCGGCGGGGATATATTTGTGTCCGTCGGTGCGTTCGCCCTTTATGGCGGCAAAAAGGCAGCCCTCGCCGGCACGGCGGCTGTCGCTCGTCACCGAAATAACATTTCTGTCGAGGGCCTCCTCCGGCCCGCAATATTTTCCGTTCACGGCTTCGAGGGCCTGACGGACAGTAAATTTTGCTGTCATATCATTCACCTTTATCAAACGCTAATGAAATAATCTTTTCGCACAGCTCGCCGTAGCTCATTCCGGCGGCAGCGGCCTCCTGGGGAATCAGGCTTACAGGCGTCATGCCGGGCAGGGTATTGGCTTCCAGACAGTAAGGCCGTCCGTCCTCGGTGAGAATGAAGTCCATGCGCGCGTAGCCGTCCAGTCTCAGGCTCTTAAACGCCGCCAACGTCGCCGCCCTGACAGCCGTCTCTTCATCGGGGGTTATGGGTGCGGGACAAAGCTCAACCGTCATGCCCGGCTGATACTTGTTCTTATAGTCGTACCAGCCCTCCTTGGGTATGATCTCCACAGGGGGCAGGGGCTGGCCGCCAAGAATACCGCAAGTAATCTCGCGGCCCTTTATGTACTCCTCAACAATAATCTGCTCTTCGTATTTAAAGGCCTCGTCCACAGCCGTTTTGAACTCGTCCCGGGTGCTGACGATGAACACTCCGATGGAGGAGCCGCCGCTGCACGGCTTTACTACCATTGGCAGGCTCATGCACTCGGCGTCGCAGATGCCCTCGGCGTCGCAGCCCTTTTTCAAACCGACTCCCTTTGGCGTAAGAATGCCGTCGCTTAAAAAGGCCTGCTTTGTCATGCTCTTATTCATCGCCACCGCGCTGCCGAGATAGCCGCTGCCGGTGTAACGTATGTCCAGCAGGTCGAAAGCCGCCTGTATGCGCCCGTTTTCGCCGTCGCCGCCGTGAAGGGCCATAAAGACCACGTCCGCATAACGGCAAAGCTCGATTATGTTATCGCCGAAAAGACCCATTCCCCCTTCGCGACCGCGTCTTACCGCTTCAAGATCGGGCACGGCCTCGTCTATGGCAGCCACGTTCGCCGGTACAGTAGCCCGGTCAAAGGCCTCGGCAAGTGAACAGTCCAACCTTACTCCAAGAAAAAGATCGGCGAGTATGGCGTGATGCCCCCGCTCTATAAGGGCATTCTGCACCTTCGCTCCCGTTGTCAGCGAAACGTTGCGCTCGGGACTGAGTCCGCCGCAAAGTACAACTATATTCAATTTCAGCACCTCCGGATTATCAAAACATCACACTATATTATACAGCAGAGTAAGATAAATGTCAACTTGTAATTGCGATAAATTTCAGAATGAAGCAAAAAACAAGAACTGCCTTTTCAGACAGTTCTTGCAAAATGCTTTGGAATAGATTACTCGTTGATAGAGGAAACTACGCCGGAACCAACGGTTCTGCCGCCCTCGCGGATAGCGAAGCGGAGACCTTCCTCAATAGCGATGGGGGTGATAAGCTCAACGTCCATCTTTACGTTATCTCCGGGCATGCACATCTCGGTGCCTGCGGGAAGGGTGATAACGCCGGTAACGTCAGTAGTTCTGAAATAGAACTGGGGACGGTAGTTGTTGAAGAAGGGAGTATGACGGCCGCCCTCTTCCTTGGTCAGTACGTAAACCTGACCGGAGAACTTGGTGTGAGGATGAATGGAACCGGGCTTAGCAAGAACCTGGCCTCTTTCAATCTCGTTTCTCTGAACACCACGGAGCAGAGCGCCGATGTTGTCGCCGGCCTGTCCGCTGTCAAGAAGCTTGCGGAACATTTCGATACCGGTAACAACGACCTTGCGGGCCTCGTCGGTAAGACCGACGATTTCAACTTCCTCGGAAACCTTAAGGGTACCTCTCTCTACACGGCCGGTGGCAACGGTGCCGCGTCCGGTGATGGAGAATACGTCCTCAACGGGCATAAGGAAGGGAGCGTCGGTGGGACGCTGGGGAGTGGGAATATAGCTGTCAACGGCGTCCATAAGGTCAAGAACGGGCTTATAAACGGGATCGTTAACATCGGTAGAGGTGGACTCCAGCATCTGAAGAGCGCTGCCCTTAACTACGGGAATCTCATCTCCGGGGAACTCATACTCGGTGAGCAGATCGCGGATCTCCATCTCAACAAGCTCAAGAAGCTCCTCGTCGTCAACCTGATCTACCTTGTTCATGAATACAACAATGTAGGGAACGCCAACCTGACGGGAGAGCAGGATGTGTTCACGGGTCTGGGGCATAACGCCGTCGGCGGCGGAAACTACCAGGATAGCGCCGTCCATCTGAGCGGCACCGGTAATCATGTTCTTAACGTAGTCGGCGTGGCCGGGGCAGTCAACGTGGGCATAGTGACGGTTGTCGGTCTCATACTCAACGTGGGCGGTGGATA
The DNA here is from genome assembly GCA_947630975.1 of uncultured Clostridia bacterium. Taxonomy (GTDB): domain Bacteria; phylum Bacillota; class Clostridia; order UMGS1883; family UMGS1883; genus JAFLUQ01. Next base: position 12,975 of record CANRJP010000021.1, on the reverse strand, counting down.
TCGTGATTCCACGAGCCTTCTCCTCGGGAGCCTTGTCAATCTGATCGTAAGCGGTGTAGTTAGCCTGTCCCTTCATGCCGAGAACCTTGGTGATCGCGGCGGTAAGAGATGTCTTACCATGGTCAACGTGACCGATAGTACCGATGTTTACATGAGGTTTGGTTCTTTCAAATTTTTCCTTAGCCATTTTAAATTGCCTCCTTTATGATTTTGTTTGTGGTTAATTATATTATAATTGAAAACGGAATAAAAATCAATAGTTTTTTTACAAATATTGAAAATAATCTGTAAACTTATCAGCCCTTCTTGGCGCGGGAGCTGATAATGTCCTCCATGATGTTCTTGGGCACGGCCTCATAGTGATCGGGTGTCATGGTGTAGGCGCCGCGTCCCTGAGTCTTGCTGCGCAGGTCGGTTGCATAGCCGAACATCTCGCTGAGGGGAACGAAGGAGCTTATCTGCTTCGTTCCGTTGATGTCGTCCATACCCAAAATACGTCCGCGGCGGGAGGATATGTCGCCCATAACGTCGCCCATATACTCCTCGGGCACGGTAACGTCCACCTTCATGATGGGCTCCTTGAGGACGGGATCGGCCTTCTTGCAGCCCTCCTTAAACGCCATTGAACCGGCAATCTTGAAAGCCATTTCGGAGGAGTCGACCTCGTGATAGGAACCGTCGAAAAGGGTTACCCTTACGTCGACAACGTTGTAACCGGCCAGCACACCGGACTGCATTGCGCCCTGTATACCGGCGTCGACGGCGGGAATGTATTCCTTAGGAATGGCGCCGCCCACAACCTTGTTGACGAACTCGTAGCCCTTGCCGGGCTCGAGGGGCTCGATTTCGATAAATACATGACCGTACTGACCTTTACCACCGCTCTGACGGGCATACTTGTGCTCGATCTTGACGGACTTCTGAATGGTCTCACGGTAGGATACCTGGGGCTTGCCCACGTTGGCCTCGACCTTGAACTCACGGAGCAGACGGTCAACGATGATTTCCAGGTGCAGCTCGCCCATACCGGCGATAATCGTCTGACCTGTTTCCTCATCGGTGTAGGTCTTAAAGGTGGGATCCTCCTCGGCCAGCTTGGCGAGGGCGATGCTCATCTTTTCCTGACCGGCCTTGGTCTTGGGCTCGATAGCCACGCGGATAACGGGCTCGGGGAACTCCATCTTTTCAAGGATAATGGGATGCTTCTCATCACAGAGGGTGTCGCCGGTGCCGGTGGACTTGAGACCCACGGCGGCGGCGATGTCGCCGCTGTAAACTATCTCCAAATCCTCGCGCTTGTTGGCGTGCATCTGAAGGATGCGGCCCATGCGCTCCTTGACGTTCTTGGAGCTGTTCAGCACATAAGAGCCTGTCTCGACGGTACCCGAGTACACTCTGAAGAATGCCAGCTTACCCACAAAGGGGTCTGTCATTATCTTGAATGCAAGAGCGCTGAAGGGCTCTTCGTCGCTGGAGGGGCGCTCCTCCTCTTCCTCGGTGTCGGGGTTGACGCCCTTGATATGGGGCACGTCAAGAGGAGAGGGCATATAGTCTATTACCGCGTCAAGGAGCTTCTGAACGCCCTTGTTGCGGTAGGAGGTTCCGCATACTACGGGAACCATTTCGTTGGCGATGGTGCTCTTGCGGATGCAGGACTTGATCTCATCGATGGTCAGCTCTTCGCCTTCCAGATATTTCTCCATGAGCTCCTCGTCCATCTCGGCAACGTGCTCCACCATTTCGTCGTGGTACTTTTCGGCCATCTCACGCATATCCTCGGGAATTTCCTCCTGACGGATGTCCTTTCCCAAGTCGTCGTAGTAAACATAGGCCTTCATCTCAACAAGGTCAATAATGCCCTTGAAGGTTTCCTCGGCTCCTATGGGGAGCTGGATGGGCACGGCGTTGCACTTGAGACGATCCTTCATCATCTGCACAACATTGTAAAAGTTGGCACCCATAATGTCCATTTTGTTGACATAGGCCATGCGGGGTACATGGTACTTGTCCGCCTGACGCCAAACGGTCTCAGACTGGGGCTCAACGCCGCCCTTGGCGCAAAGAACGGTAACGCTGCCGTCCAGAACGCGGAGAGAGCGCTGAACCTCGACGGTAAAGTCCACGTGGCCGGGGGTATCGATTATGTTGATACGATGCTCCTTCCAAAAGGCCGTGGTAGCGGCGGAAGTTATGGTGATACCGCGCTCCTGCTCCTGCTCCATCCAGTCCATGGTGGCCGCGCCTTCGTGAACCTCGCCTATTTTATGGGTCTTGCCTGTATAGTAAAGAATTCTTTCTGTCGTAGTCGTCTTACCGGCATCGATATGAGCCATTATGCCGATATTACGAGTTTTTTCCAAGCTGTACTGTCTTGGCATTTTTGTCCTCCTTCCATAAGGATAGCTTTGGATAAGTGTAAAGCCGACGGCCCCGCGGCCGTGCGCTTACTACCAGCGGTAGTGGGCAAAGGCCTTGTTGGCCTCGGCCATTCTGTGGGTTTCCTCGCGTCTCTTAACCGCTCCGCCCATTCCGTTGATGGCGTCCATGATCTCGCCGGCCAGGCGCTCGCTCATTGTGCGCTCGCTCCGGGTGCGGCTGAAGGTCGTAAGCCACCGAAGGCCCAGAGTCTGTCTGCGCTCGGGACGAACCTCCATGGGCACCTGATAAGTGGCGCCGCCTACACGTCTCGCCTTTACTTCAAGGACGGGCATGATATTATCCATAGCCTCACGGAAGGCTTCAAGGGGATCCTTGCCGGTCTTTTCTCTGACAATATCAAAGGCGCCGTAAACGATCTTCTGAGCGACACCCTTTTTGCCGTCGAGCATGATATTGTTGATGAGCCGGGTCACGATCACGTCATTATAGACGGGATCGGGTAATACGTCACGTTTGGGAACAAAACCTCTTCTTGGCACTTGTCTTCCCTCCTTCATTAAAAATTAGATGAATTCACAGGTACTCGGCCATGTTTCAGGCCGTCAGTGCAACAACAAATATATAAAAATCCGCAGTCGCACTATTTTTCCGATTCTGCGGAGAAAATTTCACGTGAAAATTTTTCCGACAGCCGGGCCGCCCTTACTTCTTGGGCCTCTTTGCGCCGTACTTGCTGCGGCTCTGCATTCTCTTCGCAACGCCTGCCGCATCCAGAGTACCACGGATAATGTGGTATCTCACACCGGGCAAATCCTTAACTCTTCCTCCGCGGATGAGAACAACGCTGTGCTCCTGAAGGTTGTGACCAACGCCGGGAATGTAGCTGGTAACTTCGATACCGTTGGAGAGCCGCACTCTCGCTATCTTACGAAGAGCGGAATTGGGCTTCCTGGGCGCGGTGGTCTTTACCACGGTGCAAACGCCTCTCTTCTGAGGAGCGCTCTGGTCAGTGGGGATCTTTCTCAGGGAATTGAGGCCCTTTTGAAGAGCGGGAGACTTGGACTTGGACACGCTCACCTCTCTGCCCTTTCTGACAAGCTGGTTAAATGTCGGCATACTTTGATTTCACCTCCGTTTTTGTCGATTTGCGGCATGAGGGGGAATATACCCCCGCGCCAATTCAATATTATAGCAAGTTCGGATAAAAATGTCAAGTGGTTTTCACAAAAAACATTAAAAATTTTTATCTATTCCCCTCTATTTTTGCTCCTCTTCCTCATGAAAATGCTTATATATGCCGTCGGCAAGGGCCGGACTTATGCCCCTTACACGGCAGAGATCGGCCCGCGAGGCCTTTTTTATATTGCCGATGCTTCTGAACCGCTTGAGAAGCTCCGCTTTTTTCGCCTTTCCTATGCCGGGCACCTTGTCCAGTTCGCTCTCCTCGATATGCTTACCCCGAAGCTTGCGGTGGTATTCGATTGCGAAGCGGTGGACCTCCTCCTGTATCTGAGCCGTAAGGCGAAAGGCGCTGCCCTGGGGCGGGAGGGTTATCTCCCCGAAATCGCCCACTATGCCGCGGCTGCGGTGCCTGTCGTTCTTTACCATGCCGAACACCGGTATGTCAAGCCCCAGCCCGTCCAGCACCTCCCGCGCGGCGTGAACCTGTCCCAGTCCGCCGTCCATAAGTATCAGATCCGGCATGGCGGCGAAGCGTCCGTCGCCCTTCCTGCTCTCGTGGGTAAAGCGGCGTGTAAGCACGTGCTTCATCGAGGCGGCGTCATCGTTGCCTATCTCCGGATCAAGCCTGAAGTGGCGGTACTCCTTCTTCGCCGGACGGCCGTTGACGAACACAACCATGGAGGCCACGCTGTCGGCGCCCGACGTGTGAGAAATATCGTAGGACTCTATGCGGTCGGGCACAACCTCCAGACACAGTGCCCGGGCCAGCTCGATGGCGGCGTTGGCCTTGAGCTGCTCCTTCACCTTTTCGGTTTTCATATTCATTATATTTTTTGCCGCGTTTTCCAAGGCCATCTCCACAATGCGCCGGTTGGCTCCCCGCTGGGGGCAGCGAACCTGGGTCTTTTTGCCACGAAGCTCAAAGAGATAACGCTCCAGCATGGTCTCGTCCTCCGTCTCGTGGGAGAGGAGTATCATTTTCGGGACATAGTATTCTCCCCGGTAATACTGGGTCACGAAGCTCTCGAGTGCCTCCCCGCTGTCCGAAACGGTGTTGGACACGTCGAAGCTGTCCCGTCCGATGAGCTTGCCGTGGCGGATATAAAACACCTCCACGCAGCTCAGACCGTCCTCGGCGGCGAGAGCGAACACGTCCATGTCCGCGTCGTTGTCGGTTATCACCTTCTGCCTCTGACTAAGGGCCTTCACCGACTGTATCCTGTCCCGCAGCACGGCGGCCATTTCAAACTCCAGATTATCCGAAGCCTTATACATCTCGGCGGTGAGCCCGTCGATAACCTCCTGATCGCGTCCCTCCATAAAGGCGGCTATGGAATGGAAAAGCTTTTTATACTCCTCGCTGCTGACGTTTCCCTGACACGGAGCCATGCAGCGGCCCATGGAGTGATAGATGCAGGGACGCTCCTTCCCTATGTCACGGGGGAACTGCTTTTTGCAGTGAGAAATGCGGAAGATATTTTTCAGCAGGTCGAGGGTCTCCCGCACGGAAAAGCCCGCCGGATACGGGCCGAAATACTTTGCCCCGTCGTTTTCGATGCGGCGGACATAGAGGACGCGGGGATATTCTTCATTCAGCGTCAGCTTAATATACGGATAATGCTTATCGTCTTTAAGTAAAATATTGTATTTCGGCTGGTACTCCTTTATAAGGTTGCTCTCCAATACAAGAGCCTCCACCTCGCTGTCGCATATAATGTAGTCCAGGTCGGCGATGTTGCTCACCATGAGCTGGGTCTTGAGATTGTGGCCCGCCGAGGAGTGGAAGTACTGGCGCACCCGATTTTTAAGCACCTTTGCCTTGCCGATATAGATTATTTTTCCGGTCTTGTCCTTCATCTGGTACACGCCGGGGCAGTCGGGCAGCTTTTTCAGCTTTTCCTCTATCAGCTCTGACGCCATTGTTTACACCCCGTTTCGGTAAAAAAGCCCGGCAGCGACCGGACTTTTTTGTAATCGTTACTTCCCAAGCTCAAGCGAATTGCGCACATTGAAGCTGCGCACCTTCTGCTCCGCCGTGGGCTTTACCGTTTCACGGCTCATCATGAGCCTGCTGCGGCCGGCCTCGACACGGTCATGGCGGTGCTGCTGAAGATTAAGCTCGCTGCAATCACTGCCGATGAGGCCCCTTTGCTTTACATCGGTCATTTTTATCCCTCCGTCTTTTTATTTCTTTTATATGATTATATCATATTTTGCTTTCGGTGTCAATCATTTGTTGACCTTATTGTCAAAAAGCTTCTTTATCTGGTTCCATATCTTGGAGCCGACCAGCTTGTCGCCCTTATCCAGCACATTCTTGATAAAATCGTAAACCTTATCCTCGCCCAGCCAGTATTTGTCCACTATGGCGGGATCTATCTCGTCCATGGCCCGGTTAAGCAGGGTGACGGCCACGATCAGGTCGTCCATCCAGCCCGCCACGGGGATAAAGTCCGGCACAATATCTATGGGGGAAATAAAGTACAGCACCGCGCCGCCCAGCTTGGCCTTGGCGCTCAGCGGCACCTCAGAGTCCACCGCCAGCTTTATCATCAGATAAAACACGTCCGGCACGGCGGCAAGATACTTGCCCAGCTTACAGAAGGGGTGCTTTTCGATGTAATCGTCTATCTTCATTCTGAGCTTGCGGTAAAAATCCATCCTCATACTCTGGCTCTGCTCGTCGTCCTCCAATACTTCGGTTTCAAAAACATTTTCGCTCATTTATTACAGCTCCTCTTACTGATTTTTGTATTTTTCTATATCCTGACGCTTTATCTCGGCCCGGCGTATCTTGCCGCTTATGGTCTTGGGCATATCCTTTACGAACTCCACCACTCTGGGATATTTATACGGCGCGGTCTGGCGCTTGACGTAATCCTGAATTTCCTTTTTCAGCTCCTCGCTGGGCTCCCGTCCCTCCACCAGAACCACGGTGGCCTTAACTATCTGGCCCCGAATGGGATGGGGCACGGGGGTTACGGCGCACTCAAGCACATAGGGCAGCTCCATTATTACACTCTCTATTTCAAAGGGCCCGATGCGGTAGCCGCTGGACTTGATTATATCGTCGGTGCGGCCCACGTACCAATAGTAGCCGTCGCCGTCACGGTAGGCCGTGTCGCCGGTGTGATATACGCCGTCCTTCCACACCGCCTCGGTGCTGTCATGGTCAAGGTAATAGCCGGTGAACAGGCCGCAGGGCAGGCTTTCGTCGGTATAAATAACTATCTCGCCGGTCTCCCCCACTCCGCAGGACTCACCGTCGCCGTTCAGAATGTCCACTTTATATCCCGGCACGGGCTTGCCCATGGAGCCGGGCCTCGGCTCCATACCCACAAGGTTGCCTACGGTGAGGGTAGTTTCCGTCTGGCCGAAGCCCTCCATGATGTCAAGGCCGGTGGCCTTTTTCCAATCGTAAAAGACCTGGGGATTTAGTGCCTCGCCGGCGGTGTTGCTGTATTTTATCGAACTCAGATCGTACTTGCTCAAGTCGTCCTTGATAAAAAAGCGGTACATTGTGGGCGGAGCGCAGAAGGTGGTTATGCCGTACTCCTTGAACAGGGGCAGTATATCCTCGGCCTTGAAGCGGTCAAAGTCGTAGACGAAGATCGCCGACTCGCAGAGCCACTGACCGTAGAGCTTGCCCCAGAGAGCTTTTCCCCAGCCGGTGTCGCTGATGGTGAAGTGGAGGCCATCGGGACTGTTGTTGTGCCAGAACTTCGCCGTCACAAAGTGACCCAGCGGGTACTTGTGGCTATGGGCGGCGATGCGGGGATATTTTGTGGTGCCGCTGGTGAACATCATCAGCATCAGGTCGTCGCCCTTGGGGCCGGAGTCCTTCCTTTTATATATGGGCGAACACTTCTCTATCTCCTCATCGAAGCTGTGCCAGCCCTCCCGCTCACCGTTCACGATCATGCGGATATCGACGCGGCCCGTCTCGTACATGGCCTGTTCGGCATGGTCGGCCACATCGCCGTCGGCGGTGCATATCATGGCCCGAACCATGGCGGAGTTGAACCGGTACTCGAAATCGTGTTTAACAAGCAGGTTTGTAGCCGGAATAGCGATAGCTCCCATCTTCGCCAAGCCCAGTATGGCGAACCAGAACTGATAGTGGCGCTTGAGCACCAGCATCACCCGGTCGCCGGGACGGATGCCCAGCACCTCAAAGTAATTCGCCGCCCGGCTGGAGTACTCGCTGATCTCCTTAAAAGTGAAGCGGCGGCACTTTTTATCGTTGGACACATAGACGAGAGCCACCTTGTCGGGGCACTTTTCCGCCAGAGCGTCCACCACGTCAAAGGCAAAGTTGAACCGGTCGGTATTTTTGAATTTTATGTCAGAGAGGACTCCGCTGCCGTCCAGCGTGAAGTCAACAAATTTTTCGTAAACCATCTGTTCCATTATAGTTTTCCAAATCCTTTCGAATTTATGTATAAAATCATTTTACCATATATTTATCCCCGTGTCAATCTCTACATTTTGAATTATTTGTAACTATTGTATATTGCATTTTCGTTTTACAGTATGTATAATAAAAAGAACAACACAAGAAAGGGTTTTTTCTATGACGGAAACGAAAGAAAACAAAATGGGCGTCATGCCGGTGAACCGGCTGCTAATCACCATGGCGGCGCCGATGATGCTCTCCATGCTGGTACAGGCCCTGTACAACGTGGTGGACAGCATCTTTGTGTCCCACTTTTCCCAGGACGGCCTGACGGCTCTGTCGCTGGCCTTTCCGGTACAAAGCCTGATGATAGCCGTGGCAACGGGCACGGGCGTGGGCATCAACGCCATGCTCAGCAAAAGCCTCGGCGAAAAGGACAGGGACAGCGTGAACGCGGCAGCGGGCAACGGCGTGTTTCTGGCCCTGTGCAGCTACGCGGTGTTCCTGATATTCGGCCTTTTCGGCGCGAGAGCCTTTTTTGAAACGCAAAAGGCAACCGCCAACGTCATAAACTACGGCACCCAATATCTGAGCATCTGCGCCGTATTCAGCCTTGGCGTGTATGTGCAGATCACCTTCGAGCGGTTGCTCCAGGCCACGGGTAAGACCTTCATCACCATGTGGACTCAGCTTTCGGGGGCGCTCATCAACATCATACTCGACCCCATCCTCATCTTCGGCTATCTCGGCGCACCCCGTATGGGCGTCGCCGGAGCGGCGGTGGCCACGGTGATCGGCCAGTGGGTGGCGGCGGCGGTGGCCGTGGTCTGCAACTTCAAGTTCAATCCCGAGGTCACACTCACCCTCAAGGGGCTGCGTCCCCGTCCGAGGGTAATAAAACGCATTTACGCGGTGGGCTTCCCCTCGATACTGATGGTTGCCATCGGCTCGGTAATGACCTACACCATGAACCAGATACTGCTGGGCTTTGAAAAGGTGGGCGAAACGGCGGTCTCGGTGTTCGGCGCGTATTTCAAGCTCCAGAGCTTCATCTTCATGCCCATTTTCGGCCTGAACAACGGCATGATACCGATAGTGGCCTACAACTTCGGGGCGCGGAAGCGCAAGCGCATAACTGGCACGATAAAGCTCAGCGTGATTTACGCGGTGTCGCTGATGTTCATCGGCTTTTTGATATTCCAGTTCGGCGGCGGATTTCTGCTTAACCTCTTTGACGCCACGCCGACCATGCTTGAGCTGGGCGTCCCGGCTCTGCGTATCATAAGCCTGCACTTCCTGCTGGCGGGCTTCAGCATAATCTCCAGCAGCGTATTTCAGGCTTTGGGCAACGGATTTTTCAGCCTGATAATATCCGTGGCCCGTCAGCTCGTGGTGCTTTTGCCGACGGCCTGGCTGCTGTCCCTGACCGGCAAGGTAACGGCCGTGTGGTGGAGCTTCCTCATCGCCGAGTTTGTGTCGCTGGTGCTCTGCGCCCTATTCCTCAAGGTGACGTACAGCAAAAAGCTGAAGGACATACCGGAATAATAAGCGCGGGGACAACCCTAACGGTAACGTTTTAAAGCAATTTATATACCAAACAAAAACGGAACCATTCGGCTCCGTTTTTGTTTGGCTCGGGCCGTCCTGTGGTCGAGGCAGGACGGCCTTATGCCTGTAATTTAAGGAAGAAATTATAACCACGCTTTCTTTCCGCTCGGTTCTCCGGGCGGCAGCTTCCTCGCGCATACCGCCTTTATTCTGTCCGGCTCCGCTGCAGACGGACGGATCAGGGATTGGCTTCGCTTCGGAAAGCGGCGGTTAACTTAGGTTGGGGGGAGAATCAGTTGTTACCGATTGCTTTTCCACTGATTATAATCGTCAAGAGTAGCATCGACTACAAATGTTTTTTCTCCGTTTATGCCATTGGCGCTGATAAGCATAGCGCCGTCCATTATGCTATTAAGAGCATTGAGCTCTCTTGCCTCGACTGTCGGGGCCTTAAATTCTTTTTTCATGTCAATCGTTCCTCCTTTTTACAGTTCGGGAATGAAGTCAGCTTCCGCGTCGGCGCCGTTGGCTTCAGCTTCCTCGATGAGGGTCTCGATAAATTCGATGTTTACAGCGTCAAGAGTGATTACTGTACCGTCGGCGGCGGAAAGGGTAACCTCACTTTGATCTGTTACTTTACCGTCGGTAAGGGTAATCTTCAACATTTCGAAGGTGCCATTCTTACCGTCTGCATCAACTGTTCTTTCATCGGTAGTACCAAAGTAGATGGTGTTATCCGTACCGAGAACAAAACCAAGACCAAGGTTCTTATAGGTATCCACGATTGTGGCGGTAAGATCAGAATCCGTAACATCAATATTAACTATCTTCTTTGTTACTTCATCAGCTACATTATTACCGGCTCCGGTGTAATAGAATCCACCATGAGAAATAACCTTGTTGGCGGCAGCTATACGGTCGGCGCCTACAGTTTCCTTGTCATAGCTTCCGACATTTGTAACGATGTCGTCAACAACCAGCTCATATATGCTCTTTGCAGCTGCAACGCTCTTTACAACATCATTAAGAGTAGTGGCATAAGCTGTAACAACGGCATTTGTCTTATCGCCGACCTTCACAACGGCGGTGTCATTGCCGCCCCATGCAGTAGACTTGTCGCCTATAAGGATAGCGTCGCCGGGCTCATCGGTAGCCTTTGTGAAGTTAAGGGTAAACTGTTTGCTGTCGCTGTCCCACCCAAGAGCGGGTTTGGGGGCGGTGGGTTGCTTTACTTCCTCAACAGGAAGTTTGGCATAGGTGATCTTAACGTTTGTAAGTTTAATTTCACCGCGACCATTGTTGGTAAACGCAATAATACTGTCAAGTTTGTCGCCGTCGCCCCTAAATTGGAAGTCTTCCTTTTTGTACTGCTTTGCATTGGGCATAATTACGTATGCAGTGTACGTGTCACTTGTCGCGTTGGCCGTAACATGGAAGTGTACGGTCATGTTCTCCTCAAGTTTTTGTTCGGAGTTTATAGTTTGATCCGGGTTTGTACGCCTCCCGCCAGTTTTGTTTCCGTCTACCGGACGTATACCGCCTTTATCCTCTTTAGATACGCCGATAGCAACCTGAGCGCCTGTTCCGAAAAATTGATAGCTATGATCGGGATCGTTTTCAGCTTTACCACTATCATTTATCATTACCCAAAGGTCACCATATTCAGTAGAATTTCCATTGGGACCCATGTTGGTAACGGTAAGGTCAAATTCAACGGTTACGTCACCCTTTGTGGAAACGGGGAAATTGCCGAGCATATTATAGCCGCCGGTTGAATTAGTGGCGCTGGTTATGTCGTCGAGTTCAGCGGAATAGTAAACATTAACGGTGGCTTCCGGCTGTTTTTCTTGGCCTTCAACAGTTCCTTTTACTTTTACAACCTTGGGTTCCGCGTCACTATTTTCATATGGTGTAGACTCGTCCCAACTTTGTACGGTTACATTTACATTTCTTGTAACGCCCTGATACTCGTAAATGGCAACTGCGGTATTGGGGAGATTAGCGCTTGTTTCGCCGTTTGCTACGTTAGCAGATATTTCTTCATACCCTGTAACTGTTCCTTCCCCAACAAATTCCACAGGGCTAAGTTCAACGTTAGCTATACCAAAGTTGTCTGCCCAAGAACTAAGTAGCGTAATTGTGCTATTTGTGGGCTTAATAACTTTTTCCATGTGATGCCACTGTCCATCTTTTTCCAGGTCATCGCCGTATGTGAAAAGGTCGGATTCATGTCGGTTACCATTGAAATCATAGCTTTTTGATGCATCTACAATACGATTAAATTTGGTGTCCATATTTGTTGTTTTGACATCAAAAGCAATATAGTACGAATTGTTTGCAGAAACAGCCCATTCCTGGCCAAGAGAGTTTAGTGCGTCTGCTCCGCCTGTGCTGTCAGCCATACTATTTGCGCTAAGAGTTTCGTCAAGAGAAACTGTCAACGCAGGTTCAGATTCCTTAACGCGACTTGACCAGCCAAGAGTACCGGCTTTAAAGTCACCGTTTATTACAATAGAATCACCTGTTATCTTGTAAAAGCCATCATCGCTGGCAACTATATCGTTAGTATGCTTTGAGGCATACGGTGCCACTTTTTCCATATCAACACTTGGTGTGTCGGCGCTTAAAGTTTGTTTGTCTGCATGATAGAGACTTCCGTTATATATGACATATTTTTCAGGAACACTGCTATCATTTGCGCCCTTTACAGTTGCTACAGTATTTCCTTCGGCCTTATATGCCAAATCAACGTTATTCCCCTCAGATGGATAAACCGCACCTACAGTGAGATCCTGGAAACCGATATAGTTATCGGTATAAGTCCAACCGCCATCAGTAACTTTTATGGAACCAAATCCGTTGATAGTGCCTTCGAGTTCGGTACTGCTTTTATCTGTTTTGACACCATCAAGATAATAATCTACCGTGTGCGTGGCTCCATCAGGGTTATTGTACGCTACAACTGCGATTTCCTTGTTGTTATTGGCAATCATTGATCCAAGTCCAACTTTATCCTGATTTACATCCTGATTTACGATAAAGCTGGTTATTTGTTTTCCGTTTATATCCAATAACTCTAAATTGGCATAGAGGTCTGTTCCCTTACTATTATTATTTGACCATACCCATGCTACTACGACTTTTTCTGCGCCAATGGCATACCCCGGAGTTTTTAATTCAGCCCCAAAAGGTCTATCGCCGTTACTACCATGGCGCCCATCTTTTTGAACAATTTTTAATAAACCGTTTTCAAAAACGACATCAGTGTAGTTGCTGCGTGCTCCGCCAGTCCAGCCGGTTAAAGCTTCTGAAACAGAACCGTTTTCATTTCCAGTTACAGACCAGATGGCCTTGCCGCCTATTGCATCTAAAGTTTTGTTTGCTTCCGCCGCACTTGCGGTCAGCCCAAACATGGGCACTACTGTCAAAACCATGGCCAAAACCACGGCCAATGACAGAACCTTTTTGAT
>CANRJP010000020.1 GCA_947630975.1 uncultured Clostridia bacterium | reverse complement strand
GCCGTGGTGGCCGCCGGTTACGCCGACGGAGTGCCCCGCGCCCTTTCCGGCAGGGGAGAGGTGCTGATAAAGGGCCGTCGGGCTCCGATCGTGGGCTTGGTATGTATGGACCAGTTCATGGCCGACGTTACCGGTATGGACGTTAGAGCCGGCGATTTCGCCGTTATCATCGGTTCTGACGGGGAGGAATGCATTACCGCCTGTGAGCTGGCGGACAGATGCGGCACTATTGCCAACGAGATTTTCAGCCGTCTGGGTTCGCGCCCGGAGCGTGTTATTGTGGGGCTGTAAAAAAATGGCGCAGACCATTCAAGGGCTGGAAGCCATTATGTAGGTCGAATTAATGTGTTGGTAATTCTGGCAATAAAATTAAAACTATTAATGTTGAAAAACCGCCGTTTTTTGAACCGGCGATTTTTCTTTCTAATTTATGCCCTTGAATTACGAACGAAAATCACCACTCGGCGTACCTATGTACGCCGTCGGGAGGGCCTGCTCGGCGGCACAGCCGCCTGCGCGGGCTGATTTTCGTCCGTTCTGCACGATTTTTTTGACAGCCCCCGTGCCTCCAGATTACATTGTGAGTTTTTTTACAGCTCCTTACGGTACTGACAGGGCGTGACGCCGGTGAACTTCTTAAACTCCTTGTCAAAGGAGGCCCGCTGGCTGTAGCCGCAGAGCTCGGCTATCTTTTCCACGGTCAGCTCCGACCGCGCCAGCATCCGGGCCGCCCTCTCCATGCGGAACCGCCGTATGTAGTCGGAAAAGTCCGTCCCGGTTCTCTCTTTGAACAGACGGGAAAGTCCGCTTTGAGATATGTGGAACAGCGAGGACAGCTCCTTCATTGTGACCCGGCTCCAGTTTTCGCTGATATAGGCCATTATGGGGGCGAAATCCCCGTCGCTTTCGCCGCCGCTCATGTACATACGGGACAGCTCGATGAGCAGGGAGGCGTACATCAGCTTCATCATGCTTTGACTGTTGGCTCTGCCCTGTCGGTATTCCCTTATGAGGCCGAAAACGTATGCCTCCGCCGGCCCGCCGGGTTCCAAATCGAAGAGCATAAGGTTTGGCCGGTCGGCGCCGCCGTTGAAGGATCGGAGAAAAAAGTTGAAAAACAAATCGTTTTCGCCCAAAACCGGAACCAGCTCCGTGATGAAGGATTTTTCGCGAAGCATTATATTATAGACGAGACTTTCGCCGCCGATATTGTGCAGCCTGTGGCTGCACAGGGTGTTAAAAACGCAGAGGGAGCCGGGCCCCAGAGCGTAGGTCTGATTTTCATATATACACTCGCAGAGCCCGCTGTACACATAAAACATCTCATAGAACTCGTGCCGGTGCAGTACCGGATCGCAGAACTCCGGAGGGTCGGACGGCTTCGGCTTTGGCAGGGGGTAGTTGAAATCGGGATAGACCATGATGTCCTCGCCGGGTTCAAAGACAAAGTCCTCGGTGAAAAACCTCCTGTGGCGCAGAAAAAGCTCCGGCGATTTTTTCAGCTCCTCCTCCTTTTCCAGCCACCGCCGTATGTGGGCCGGGTCACGGCGCACTTCGGCGGTGATTTTGTCTATCTCGGCTTTTAGCGGGTTTTCCACAGCGTTTGCCTCCTTTTGAATGAAAAGACATAAAATAAATTTGAGAGAACATATACTTTTCCTAAAATAAAAGGTATATTGAAATTAACGGTTATTATCATTATAGAATAAAAAGACATAATTGTCAATATGGCCGTAATCGAAAAACAGGAGGAAAAGCTATGAAAAACCTTAGAAAGGGGGCGATGGCCCTGGCACTGACATTTTTAATGACATCTACCGGCGCGGCGGCGCCCGCTGTGGCGAAAGGGGCGGGATTTACCGTTGTTTCGCCGACGGTAAATTACATGACCGACCCTTTGGGAATAGACGCCGACGGCGTCCGCTTCGGTTGGAGAATGGAGTCGGAGCGCGTCGGCGCCGGGCAGTCGGCTTACGAAATCAATGTGACGGACGGCGATAAGACCGTCTGGAATTCCGGCAGGGTCGAGAGCGAGCTTTCCGTGGGCGTTCCCTACGGTGGCCCGGCCTTGGACGACGCCGTCAGGTACGGCTGGACTGTCACGGTCTGGGATAAAGAGGGCAACGAGTCCGTCTGCGATGAGGCGTACTTTGAGACCGCCGTGGACGGCGATCCCGACTGGCGGAAAGCGGATTTCATCGCCATGCCGGCGTCCTCGGCCGCGCCCATATTCAGGACGGAAAAGGCTATCGACGGGAACGTCGTTTCCGCCCGGCTGTACATAACGGCTCTGGGAGTGTATTCCGCCCGGGTCAACGGACAGCCCGTGTATAAGGTGGAAAACGGAGAAAAGGTGTACCCTTTTATGAATCCGGGCTACGGCAACGGCGACCGGTCTATCGAGTACGAGACATACGACGTGACCGAGCAGCTCAAGGGTCAGTCCTCGGCGGCAGTCACCGTCACCGCCGGTACCGGCTGGAACAACGGCGGCGCCGAGGGCGTGCTTGGCGCCCTTTCGGGCCGTCCGGCGGTCAAGGCCATGCTTGTCATAAACACCGATAAGGGCACTCAAAAAATAATTACCGATACCTCGGATTGGAAGGGCACTCTAAACGGCCCCATTACCGGCAACGGCGTGTACTACGGCGAGGATTACGACGCCGGGAGGCTCGCGGCTCTGGGCGATTATCAGGCTCCCGGCTATGACGGCTCCGGTTGGGTGGGTTCGGTCGAAAACAAGGGTACCCCGTACATAATTAAAACCGATATTGAAAATCCGAAGGCCGCGAAGTATATGCGGCTGTCCGTATCCGAGATAGGCCCGGCGGTGAAGGAGGACGGCGAGACCCGCCTCCAGATAATGGAGCTGGAGGCTTTGGACGCGTCGGGAACCAATCACGCCATTGGCGCGGCGGTGACGGCTTCCGATAATTTCGAAGCTCCTCCCCAGTGGAGGCTTTCCAACATCAATGACGGCGGCTTTGGCCCCGGCAATTACAGCGGCTATACTTCTAATATACTGGCGAAAGAGAGTCTGCCCGAATATAAGCCTGCCGCTCCCGTTACCGTGGATTTTACTTTTGCCAACAATGCGGAGATAACAACCGTAAATATCGTCTGCCGAACGGAAAAGGCCTCGGTCAGCGGCGAGCTTTGTCCCAACTATCCAAAAATCTACGAGATACAGGTCTCCGACGACGGCCAAAGCTGGACGACCGTGGCCGAATGCGACGCGGGCGAGGTATGGAACAGCGTACTTTATCCCCGCAGCCTTGAGACCGTGACCTATGCCGGCGAAATTCGCCCCTCAAGGGGAATGTCGGGCCGAATAGCCGACGCTTTTGAACAGCTCCCCGTTTCCGCCCAGGTTTACAGCGGAACCAAAGCCGACTCCTCTTACCCCGGCGGCGAGATAGAGGTGCTGGCCGAATACAGCGGGCCGGATATGTTCAAAGACGGCGTCACTTTGAAAGACGGCCAGACAATGGTGGTAAACATGGGCCAGAACCTGACCGCCGTGCCGGAGATAAAGTTCAGCGCGGCCAAGGGCGTAGGCCTTAACATGAAATTTGCCGAAATGCTCAACGACGGCAGCGCCGTGGGCAACGGAGCCACCCAGGCCAGCGGCCCCAAGGGCAGTATTTACACCAAGAGTTTGCGGGCCGCCCGCTCCGAGGTTCATTACACCTTTGCCGGAACCGGCGAGGAGGTGTACCAACCGTCCGTGAGCTTTTTCGGGTATCAGTATGTGGAGCTCAAGGCCATAGGCGGCGACGTCACCGTAACCGGGCTTCGCTCCCGGGCGCTGTCCTCGGTCAGCCGTCAGACGGGCTTCATCGAAACCAATAACCAAGACGTGAACCGGCTGTTCAAAAATGCCCTTTACGGCCAGCTCAGCAACTTCTTCACCATTCCCACCGACTGTCCCCAGCGTGACGAGCGGCTGGCCTGGACGGGAGACGCCCAAGCCTTTGCCCGGACGGCGATGTACAACTTTGACAGCGCCGCCTTTTTGAACGGGTATCAGGAGCTTTTGAGCGACAATACCCTTGAGGACGGCTTTCCGGCGGCGGTGCTGGCGCTGAGCGGCTATTTCCGCCATTGGGCCACGGGCTGGAGCGACGTGGAGGTAATTAACGCTTACTCCTATTACGTGCAGACCGGCGACGTGCAGTTCTTAAAGGACAACTGGGAGGCGATGAACGCCTACATGAATTATTTGCAGGAGCACGAGAGGGCCTCGGATCAGGCTCCGGAGGTCGATGCCCGCGGCTTCGGCGACTGGCTGGCCTTTCAAGGCTCCGGCTACCATATAATCGCCGACCTGTACTACGGATACGTAACCTCGCTCATGGCCGAAATGGCGGCCGTTGTGGGTGACGGCACGAGAGAAGCGCAGTATTCGGAAAAATTCCGGCGGCAGAAGCGGGCCTATTTGGATGCCTACGTCAGCTTCGTTGGCCGTGAGGGCGTTACCGTGCTCCCCGCCCCCACCTTTGAAAATCATGTAATGACGGCGGAGTTTGAACCCGCACAGGCTCAATATCTGCGGCTCACCGCCACCGAGACCGGCCCCGGCACCTCGGACGACGGCGAGCACCGTCTCCAGATAATGGAACTGGAGGTCTGCGGCGAGGACGGAAACACGAATTACGCCGCCGGAAGACCCGCCGAGTCAGACAACACCTTTAACGCCTACGGCTGGAACATAGACAATCTCACGGACGGAAAATACACGGGCACAGACGGCTACAGCTCAAATACAAATCCCGGCAGTGATATTGCCGCTTCGCCCATATCGGTCACCGTTGATCTTGGCGAGGCCCGAAATATCAGCAGTGTCAAAATATTCTGCCGCTATGATAAAAACGAGTCCATGACTCCCGGCGTCTGCGTCAACCATCCCAGACGCTTCACCATTGAGGTTTCCGACGACAAAAACGACTGGCGGGAGGTGGGTGAGTACAGCGCCACCGCCGGCGAGGCTCACAGCCTGAAGGTCTATTCCTCCGAAGGCGGATATAACGGCCTGTTCATGGCCGACGCCGGTAAGGCCGGAGTTATTGAGGACAATTCCCAGACCGCCCTTCTGTGGATGCTCAAGCTGGGCTGGTATGACAGCAATGAGATGCGGGACGAGGCCCTCGCCATGCTGGTGGAAAATATCAGGAACGAAAACCCCGACCCCGGCAGCGTCAGGGCGAAGTACGGCAAAAATACCCTCGGCGTCGGCTTCCTTGGCTCAAATATTATCACGCCCGTCCTCAGCGACGCGGGCCGCTCCGATGTGAGCTACGATCTGCTTTTAAGCACCGAAATGCCCTCCTGGCTCTTCGAGGTAAGGTCGGGGGCGACGACTGTATGGGAACGCTGGAACTCCTATGACAGGGACAAGGGCTTCGGCGACGCGGAGATGAACTCCTTCAATCACTTTGCCTACGGCTCCGTGGCCGAGTGGATGTACCGGTACATGGCGGGCATAGAGTCCGAAAACGGCTTTAAGGATATTATACTTCAGCCGACGCTTGATAAGGGAATCAAGTATAACGACGAGGAACGCATCCGTTCGGTGAGCGGGCGGTACGACTCCTTCTACGGCACAGTTCGGTCTCAATGGGAGGCTGACGAAAACGCGGCTCTGACCGAATATCACGCCGTAATTCCGGCCAACACGTCCGCGACCCTCTATCTTCCGGTTCCCGCCGAGAGCGTACAAGGCTTTGTCAATGTCCCGGGCGTGAGCTACCTCGGCATGGAACAGCGAAACGGCGGGCTTAAGGCCAAATTCGCCCTTGAGGCCGGCGGCTATGACTTTACCGTGACCGACGGCAGGCTTACCGCGGCTTTGGCCGACGGCTATGAGGCTGACGGCGATATCCATACAGCCGTATCGATGAACTGTGAGGACGGTCGGATAGTTATTTCCGGCCTTGAGGGCGAGGCGGTTCTTGTCAGGGCCGCCTACTCCGGCGGCGCTTTGACAAAAGCGGAGGTTCTGTCTGTCACTGACGGTACCTATGCCCTTGAGGTCGAAGCCGGAGACAGGCTTTTCCTTTGGGACGCCCTCGAGTCCATGAGGCCCTTGTGTCCGGCGGTCACCGTTTAACATTAGGTTTTCTTGGATAGACATATAAGTATTAGCGCTTTTATTGATTTTTTTCATTCGAACTGATTTTAAATTTGTTGAAATTGCCCTTTGAAAAATCCCCGTTACCATGTTAAAATATTAATATCGTGTAGCGAGCGGCGCGTAAATCCAGATTGGGTTTACGCGCCGTTTTCTGATTATAAAAATTGAGGTGAAAGAAATGGAAGGATCAAACGCATATCTGGCCGAGGAAAAACTCGGCACTCTGATGAGAAAATACGCCGTTCCCTGCATAATTTCTCTGCTGGTGGCGGCCCTTTACAACATTGTGGATCAAATATTCATCGCCAACGCCGATTATTTGGGCTCTTACGGCAACGCCGCAAACACGGTCGTGTTTCCGCTGACGGTAATAGCTCTTGCCGTCGCCGTGATGATAGGCGATGGCTGCTGCGCCTTCGTCAGCTTGAGCCTCGGCCGTCAAAAGACCGCCGACGCGGAGACAAGCATGGGCAATTCCGTGGTGCTGTCGATCCTCGGCGGCATTGTGCTCTGTGTGATATACCTGGTTTTTCGGGATCCTATTGTCACGGCCTTTGGCGGCACGGTCAACCGTGAGACCTTTGACTATTCAAGGGAGTATTTCTTCTACATTACTCTCGGCATACCTTTTTATGTGTTCGGTCAGGCCATGAATCCGGTTATACGTTCGGACGGGAGCCCGAAGTTTGCGATGGCCTCGACCCTCGCCGGAGCTGTGGCAAATATAATTCTGGATCCGGTTTTCATCTTCGGCTTCAAGTGGGGAATGACGGGCGCAGCCGTGGCCACCGTTGCCGGTCAGGTAATAACGGCGGTTCTGGCGGCGCGGTATCTGTGCCGCACAAAAACCGTCGGGCTGACAAAAGCAAGCTTTCGGCTCAATGGCCGGATAATCGGCAAAATCATCCCACTTGGAATTTGCAGCTTTTTGTCACAGATCTCTCTTGTTGCCGCGATGGCGGCTATCAATAACATGATAAGGAAGTACGGAGCCAAAGACGTGATATTTTCGCAGCCCCAATTTGCTCAGATACCCATGGCGGTGGTAGGCATTGTAATGAAGTTCTTTCAAATAGTAATATCCGTTGTGGTCGGCATGGCGGCCGGCTGTATACCTATTGTCGGATTTAATATGGGCGCCGGAAGAAACGACCGGGTAAAAAAGCTTTTTACGCTGCTGCTTGTCTGTGAGGCGGCGGTGGGCGCCGCCGCTCTGTTGGCGGCAGAGCTGTTCCCCCGACGGTTGATCGCCGTATTCGGCGCGGCAAACGAGAGCGCTTACTATACGGAATTTGCGGTTCGCGCCTTCAGGATATACCTTTGCATGACGGTTCTTGCCTGCGTGAATAAGGCCGCCTTCATCTTTCTTCAGGCAATGGGCCGCGCGGCGGCCTCCACTATGCTGTCTATGGTGAGAGAAATAGTCTTTGGCGTGGGCTTCGCTCTGCTGCTGCCCGTTCGGCGTAGACGGCAAAAACTACGCTGCCGCCCTCAATGTTGGTGACGGCTACTCCGCCTTCGGCGGGAACCATCCGTGAAGGTACGCTGTCAGCGTATACCCTCAGTCCGCCGTAGCTTACGGTCTTGTCCTTCCATGTGCCGAAGCTGCTTATTCCGCCAAAGCCTTCGGCTCGACCCATGTAGTATGACGAGCTGACGGGTAATGTCATGCTTCCGTTGACAACGGAATATGTTACGGAATATACCGGGTCGCCGGTCTGTACCGCATCGAGATTTTTTGATTTGTTCACCGCACGGGAGCAAAAAGCGTTGAGCTCTTGAGACCAGAATGTGTTTTCCACCGTTATCCTTATTGTACCGCCGCCGCCGTAGGCCGCCGCGCCGCGTTCGGAAATGGCAGAACCGGGATAAACCGCTTCGGCTATAAAGCTGCCGAGACGTTTCTGCCCGGCATAATCGTCCACGTTGTCCGAACCGCAGAAATACTGCTCGCCCCGGCCGGGATAAATGAACTTGGCGTCGTTGGCGAAGCGGTGGGCGAAAATGACCTTGCCGGCGCCGTCGATGACCGCGTGGTCGGGATATACGCTGTCGCCGGAGGGAGTAAATTCAACGGCGAATTTTTCCGTGCCGTAAACGGGAGAGGAGACCTTTACCCCATATCCGGCCGGAAGGTCGAGGCTTTCTCCCGCCGTCACGGTCTCGGCGTCCGCCTGCCATCCGCACCAGACGGAATTGTTGTCGGAGGTCATTGCGCCGAGGGATTTCCGATCGCCGCCGGCCTGAAAAACGACCTCGACGTCTGAGGGAAGGTCGCCGGTGCTGCCGGAGTCGCCGCCGTCGTAAAGATAAACGCGGAAGCTGTCGATCTCGCCGATAAACCCTTTGCCGAGACGGTTTTCATTCTTTGCCCCGAAGCTGTACAGCGGAGATGAGTCCACGGTCTTGCTCTCGCCGTTTACCGTAAGCGTCACACTGCCGTCCAAAAATTTTACGCTCACGTCGTTCCAGCCGCCGGCATACGGTTTGTCAAGGGAAATTCTGCTGCCGTCGGCAGTCAGAACAGGCTTGCCGTCGATGGATTCAAGACAGAGTCCGCCGAAGTCAAATACCGGCCCGCTTTCGTATTTTAACCTGAGAGTAAGCTCGGCGTTTCGGTAGCTTAGAGCGGAACCGGGAACCACAAGATATCCGGTGCCGTCGAATAAGGCCGTCCCGTCCCTTAAGGCCGGGCCGTTTACCCCGTACATATCGCTGTAAGCGACCGTGTCCCGGAAATTGCCGTTAAATTCGTATGCCGCCTGGAGCCTGTCGGCGCAGGCTCTTGCGTAGCGGTTCTCGCCGGACTGATTGAAGTAGCCGGGGTTCACGTTGACGTCGAGGCAGTGATAGCCGGCAAAGGCTCCGGCCTCTATGATTTTTCCCTCATCCTCGAACAGGTCGCCGTAGGCTATTGCCTGTCCGGCGGCGGTTCCGCTGCCGAGAAGTATAGCCTGCCCCTTTACGGTGGCGCTGCCGCTCACAGTGTAATTGCCGCACACAAGAGCGTTTTCAAGAACTCTCGCATTGTCGGTCACCGTGGCCGTGTCCATAACTATGGCGTCGCCGCCGATGTAGGCGCTGCCGCTGACATTTGCGCCTCCGGCAACTATTGCGTTGCCGTCGATGACCGCGTTACCGCCGACCTGAGCCCAGCCCAGCACCATGGCGTCGGGGCCGACGTAGGCGGTTTCTTCCACTTTGGCCGTTGGGGCCACCATTCCGCCGCCGTTGGGGTGCCGCAAGGTTTCAGGTACGTTTATTGAACGGCTCTCGGGCAGCGCGTTTGACAGAGTGAAGCAATACGGGTATTGCGTCTTGTTCTCATATGGGTACTGGCCCTCGCTAAAGCCGCTCCAGCCGCCCAAACCCAGCTTTGTCGCGGTTTCGAGAGAGGGAGTCGCCGCGACGGTCAGGTATAATTCCTCACCGGAAGCGACGTTTATGCTGCCGGTCTCGCCGCTGCCGAAAAGTCGGCTGTAGTGTACGGCTCCGTCTTTTTTCCCCGCGACAAGCCTTGCCCGCCAGCCGGCGCCGGGAATGTCAGTAAGTCCCTTAAGCGTCACGGAAACCTCACCCGTGCCGCTGAGAGGTATAATGTTGTAGCCATAGCTTTGAGGAGTCCTTTGTACGGGAACCGTATAGGCGGCGGAAACATCACCGTAGGGTACGGCCCCGGTGTAACGCTGCTGTCGGTACATCCAGCCGTTTTTCAGCATTTCGTCTATTTTTTCGTTGTAGTTTTTCTTATGCGAAAAGTCCATGAACGCCATATGTGAAGCAAACAGGCCTATGGTATCCTGAACGCTGTTCTCAGTGTTGGCGGCGAGGACATTGTAGAAGCCGTCGCTTGCGTCGGGATGATAACCCAGCAGCTTTGCGATGAAATTGTCGCCGTAATCCGGCAGACCGTCCGGGTTGTCCGTCAGGTACTGGAGCAGGGGCCATGCCTCATAATATGCCCGGCCGTTAACGGCCATAAGGCTGCTTGCGCGAAGGTACAGCGCGGAAAGGTCAGTGCGGTAATTTGCCCCCTCCGGGTAGCAGTTTTCATCATATATGTATTGCTCCCGGAACCAGTTGCCGATGGCCTCATACCAGGGGCCAAGGTAGCCGTTGCCCTCCCAGGCGTTGCGGCCTTGGGCAAAGTGCATTACGTGACCCATCTCGTGCGGTACCACCCAGTCGTTCATGGCGTCGGGGGCGCACATGAAATATGGATAACCCTCTCTGTCCACGCCGCCGAAGGCCCAGCCGCCGTAACCCTCCACGCCCGTTTCGTTGAGTATGACATTGACTTTATACTGCGTGGTGCGGTCTCCGTCCCGGAGGTTTGAGGTGGTGGGCTGAGTCATGCCCATTTCGACGACAAACTTGTCCCAGCAGTTTTCCAGCACCCGCTCGCAGTTCTGCAAAAAGGAGCTGTTTACCTTGCCGGACTCGCCGCTGTCGCCCCAGAATATCTGGAAGTGCTCTGTTTCATAAGTGTGATATTTTTCCTTTGTGGTGTCGTATACGGGATCCCAGCCGTCGTACACGTGGCGGGTCAGATATTCTTCCTCCGCAAGGGAAACGGATGGCAGCGCCGCCACTGCCAGAACCGCCGACAAGGTAAGAGTGATCAGCTTTTTCATTTTATTTCCTCCCGAACGTTTATAATGCGCAATACGAGCGCTCCGTTACTTGTAATTTTATCATACTGTAAAGAAATAGTCAAGTGCGATTTCAGACCGACGGCAACCCTTTGTATGTTTGTGGAACGCGCAGTCAGGTGTTATTTTCATCAACAGAATAGACTGCTCTGGCAATTTTTCGCAAAAAGCGCGGACGGCGGCGCAAAAAATTTTAAAATTTAACAGAAAAGTATTTCATTTTCCGGCGAAGTGTGGTATACTGTTCTTAAATATAAAGACCGCTTAAATTGCGAGCGCTCCGGCGGGTAATTCCGTTTTGGGGCGTACAGGGGGTGTTTAGTCTGTATGAAGAATAAAACCGCGCGTTTTTTGGTGATAAGTCTTATATGCGTTTCCATACTTTGCGTTGTGGTGTTCTCGTGCCTTACCTTTGAAATGAACCGCCGAGGAGCGAAAGCCATAGGCGAGCTGGGCGCCATATATATGTCCGGCATGAGCGAGCAGGCCGCCACCCACTTCGGCACGACCATAGAGCTGCGCCTTTCGCAGGTCAGCGGGCTTGTGGTCTCCGTCCCGCCTGACAGCGGCAGAGATATGGCCTCTAACCGTGTGGCCTTGAGCTATAATTCGAGGGCCAGAGGCTTTGACCACCTTGCCCTCTGTACACGGGACGGAAAGCTTGAGATGCTGTACGGCAGCCAGATAGAGGCCCACGACCCCGATACGTTCCTGGAATCTCTCCATAAGGGCGAGGAAAAAATGGCGGTCGGGCATGACGCGAACAACGAAAATCTTTTGCTTATGGGTATTCCGGCGGCTTATCCCATGGAGGACGGAAGCGAGAGCATCGCCCTTGTCGCCACTCTGCCCATATCTTATATAAGCGACACGCTGTCCCTCGACGCGGACAATGATATGATATATTATTTCATTATTGACAGCAACGGCGAGTTCATTATCCGTGACAGCGACGTTTCCGATGAAAGCTATTTCCAACGCGTCAGGGACAGGTACGAAAGCTTTGAGGGTATGTCGGGCGAGGAATATATCGTCGAGCTGCAAAAAGCCATGGCCGACGGAACAAACTGCACCGGTCAGTTCACCATCGAGGGCGAGCGGCGCTATCTTTACGGGGCAAGCCTGCCTTATTCCGATTGGTATCTGCTGCTTTTCATGCCCTACGGACGCTTGGACAAGACGGTAAACGCCCTTGGAAGTACGTGGGCTTTGGCGTCCATGCTGAGCTGCGCCCTGATATTGGCGGTGCTTTTGGCCGTGTTCCTGTGGTATCTGCACTTAAATAACCTCCATGTACGGGAGCTTGAGGAGGCCCGCAGAACCGCCGAGCATGCCAACCGCGCGAAAAGCGAGTTTCTTTCCAACATGAGCCATGACATTCGCACTCCCATGAACGGCATTGTAGGCATGACGGCTATTGCCAACGCAAATATCGGCAATATACAGCAGGTGCAGACCTGCCTGAAAAAGATTGATCTGTCGAGCCGCCACCTTCTCGGGCTTATAAACGACATATTGGATATGTCGAAAATTGAAAGCGGAAAGCTCACTCTCCACATGGAACAGGTGTCTTTGCAGGAAATAATCCAGAACATAGTCAACATCGTTCAGCCCCAGGTGTACGAAAAGGGCCACCGCTTTGACGTGTATATATACAATATTTACAATGAACACGTTTACAGCGACAGCATAAGGCTCAATCAGATATTGCTGAATATTTTGGGCAACGCAATCAAATTTACTCCCGACGGCGGAAACATAAGCATAGCCTGTTATGAGGAGGAATCCCCCAGGGGGGCGTCGTGGATACGGGTGCATTTGCGCGTAAAGGATAACGGTATAGGCATGACGCCCGAATTTAAGGAACACATTTTCGATTCCTTCTCCCGCGAGGACGACAAGCGCGTACAAAAGACCGAGGGCTCCGGCTTGGGCATGGCAATAACGAAATATATCGTCGACGCCATGCAGGGAACCATCGAGGTCGAAAGCCAGCCCGGCGCCGGAACCGAGTTCCACGTTATATTGGACATGGAAAAGGCCCAGTCCTCCGAAGAAGAAATGAAGCTGCCGCCCTGGGATATTCTGGTGGTAGACGACGACGAGCTTCTGTGCGAAAGCGCCGTCGCGACGCTCCGCTCCGTCGGCTGCGTTCCCGAATGGGTGTTTGACGGTGAGACGGCGGTTAAAAAAGCCGAGGAGCGTCACCTTGCCGGCAGGGACTATAAAGTGATACTTCTTGATTGGAAGCTCACGGGAATGAACGGCATCAAAACCGCCCGAGCCATCAGAGAGAAGTGCGGAGACGCCAGCACGCTCATTCTCATAACCGCGTCCGACTGGGCCGATTTGGAGGAGGAAGCGTTGGCCGCAGGCATTGTCGGCGCTATATCGAAGCCCCTTTTCCGCTCGAATTTGTTTTACGGGCTGAGCGCTTTCTGCCAGTATAACATTCATGAGGACGCGCGCGTCGAAACGAACGTCACCGACCTGAGCGGACTGAAGGTGATTTTGGCCGAGGACAACGACCTCAACTGGGAGATAGCGGACGAACTTTTGTCCGAACAGGGACTGACCCTTGACAGGGCGGAAAACGGAAAGCTGTGCGCGGACATTTTCGCCGCTTCGCGGCCGGGCGAGTACGACGCCATACTTATGGACATAAGAATGCCCGTCATGAACGGTTATGAGGCGGCCATGGCAATACGCGCCATGGACAGGGAGGACGCTAAAACCGTACCCATAATCGCAATGAGCGCCGACGCGTTTTCCGACGATGTAAAACGGTGTCTCGAGTGCGGAATGAACGCCCATGTGGCAAAGCCGATAGACGTGAACGAGGTCGCGCGGCTGATAATCAGGTATATCAACGGTAACAGAAAGTGATAGGGGGATTGTTGACATTGAAAAAAATACTGTCCGTACTGCTTTGTTTGGCTCTTGCCGTTTGCCTCTGCTCCTGCGGGGACGGCGGAGTGTCAAAGGAAGGCGGCGATGCGGCCCAAAACGTGGATATTGCTCTTTGGACTTATCCGGTGGGCGGCTGGGGCAATATGTCCACGCTGTCGTCCCTTGTGGCGTCTTTCCATCGGGACTACCCCAATATTAACGTTTCCATAAGAGCCCTCGATTATTACACCGGCGACGACGAGATTGAAAAAGCGATAAGCGGCGGAGAGCTTCCCGATTTGGTTTTTGAGGGGCCCGAGCGTCTGGTCGCAAACTGGGGAGCGCGGGGATTGATGGCGGATCTTTCGGATATATGGGAGAACGAGGTCTCGGACGGGATATACGGTTCGGTCAGGGTGGCCTGTCATGACAGCGCCGGAAAATACTACATTTATCCCTTGTGCATGACTACGCACTGCATGGCCGTAAACCGTGATTTGTTCGAGGCTTCGGGAGCCTGGCAGTACGTTAACGAAAAAGACCACACTTGGACTACCGACGGTTTTATCGCCGCCGTCGCGGCGCTGAAGGCTTACGGCGTTGAAAACGTGGCGTCGGTTTATTGCGGCGGTCAGGGCGGCGATCAGGGCACGCGGGCCCTCGTCAACAATCTTTACAGCGGGAGCTTTACCGATTCGGAGCATACGAAATATACCTTCGACAGTAAGGAAAATGTGAAGGCCCTGACGCTGCTGCGTCAGCTTGACGGCATAAATTTCGA
The DNA here is from genome assembly GCA_947630975.1 of uncultured Clostridia bacterium. Classification (GTDB taxonomy): domain Bacteria; phylum Bacillota; class Clostridia; order UMGS1883; family UMGS1883; genus JAFLUQ01. The sequence goes on along the minus strand of CANRJP010000020.1, from coordinate 18,691 downwards.
TCCGGATATTGTCGGCGCCGACGAGATCGGTAAGTTTTGCAGCGGAGAGCTTGCCATGTCTTTTTGTTGGAACGCGTCGATAGAGATAAGCCAGACCATCAGCAACCCGAACCTTGATTTTGATATTTTCCCGATGACCTTCCCCACCGACGACGGGAATTACAATTTACAGGGCGGCGTATGGGGATTTGGGGTCTTTGACAATGGCGACGAGGCAAAAATTCAGGCCGCGAAGACATTTATACGCTATATGACCGACGACAGAGCAAGGTATACCCGTTCGGTTCTCACCTCCACATACTGGCCGGTCAGGGATATGCCGGACATATACGCAAACGACAGGCACATGATGGAATACGGCATATTCCAGCAGTATATGGGGGATTATTATCAGGTGACGCCCGGCTGGGCCGAGGCGCGCACCGCCTGGTGGAATATGCTTCAGCGGGTCGGCAGGGGCGAAAATATCGCCGAGGTCGTAACGGAGTTTGCAAAGACGGCCAACTCCGCGGCAAAATAAAATAAAAAAGACTCTCTTACAGAATTAGGTTCTGTCAGAAGTCTTTTTTTACACAAAAACACAGTCCGTTTTAACTCCCACTTAATATATTACAATAACAGTAGGGAGAGTATCTTTTATAATCCTTAATTAATCAGACACCGAGCGGCGAGAATTTTTCATGTCAGGCAAGGAAGAGGCCTCAGGCAATACTGTATGTATTGTCAAGGTCGATGACGCCGTATGGCGCAAAAAAGACCACCGCAAATTGATGATTTTATTAGGGATTAGTATTATACGAAAGAAAGGAAATGCTAATTATGTTCAAAGCTCACACCGGTTCAGACAACAAATTTCAAACCCTTAAGGAACACCTCGAAAATGTGTCCGAGCTGTGCGCCGGGTATGCGATCCCCGAATTTCGGGATTATGCCCGGCTCTGCGGACTGCTTCACGATCTGGGAAAGTACACCGGATCGTTTCAGAAGCGCATAAACGGCGCCAATATTCAGGTTGAGCACGCCCGTTACGGTGCGCAGGAGATCAACGGCAAGGGTAAAGGCTCCTATCTGCCAATGGTGGAGTACTGTATCGCCGGTCATCACAGCGGCCTTCACGATGGCGGCACGAAAGCGGACAACAGTGACGCCGCCACGCTCCACGGCCTTTTGAAGCGGGAAAGAGAGGACTGTTCGGCTTACAAGAGCGAGATCCAATTCACTATGCCCAAGGACAGCCTGCCCTCTTTCATGAGAGAATGTAAGACCGCCGAAGACGTGATCGAGCTCTATGCCTTCCTGACGAGATATCTTTTCTCCTGCCTCACCGACGCGGATTTTATCGATACCGAGCGTTTCTTTTCGCCCGGAGCGGAGCGGGGAGTCCACGGCAGCTTTGAAAAAGCCCTCGAGCTTCTGACCAAAAAACTGGATTCCTACCGACCGACTACAAAGCTGCAAAAAGCCCGCGGCGAAATACAGTCCCAGGTCTATCGGCGTATGCGCGACGGGGCGGATGTATATTTCATTGATATGCCCACCGGCAGCGGCAAGACCCTTTGCAGTCTGAAAGCCGCCCTCGAAACGGCCATAAGGGAAAAGAAAAAGAGGATAATTTACATAATACCCTATGTCAGCATCATTGAGCAGACCGCCGAGGTATTTGAGGGAATTTTCGGCGACGTGCTGCCGGTGCTCCAGCATCACTCCAACTACAGCTTTGACACCGAGACCAACGAGGACGAAAGTACCGTTGAAAAGCTGAAGCGAGCCTGCGAAAACTGGGACGCCGATCTCATCGTGACGACAAACATTCAGTTCTTTGAGTCCCTGTACCATTACAAGGGCAGCCGGCTGCGCAAGCTTCACAATCTGGCCGACAGCGTGATAGTTTTCGATGAGTTCCATATGCTCCCGACCCAATATATACAGCCCTGTCTCAGGGCGGTGGGATATATAACTAAGTATCTCAATTCCACGGCTCTCATTATGTCGGCCACCATGCCGGACTATTCCGCCTATATGAAAAAATATCTGCCCGGCAGCAGCGTTGCCGGCGCCGTGGAGGACAAGTCTCTTTTCAGTGCGTTTGAAAAATGCCGCTACAGCTATGTCGGACAGAAAAGCCTTGAAGAAATTGCCGCCATGGCCGGTGAGCGCGGCAGCGCCCTTGTGGTGGTGAACTCCCGAAAAACGGCGAAAAGGCTTTTCAATTTGTGCAGGAAGGACGACAAAGTCTATCATCTTTCCACTCACATGACGCCGGCCCACCGGTCAAAGGTAATATGCAAAATAAAGTCGCGGCTTGATGCCGGGGCAGATGTGACCGTTATCTCCACGTCCCTTATCGAGGCGGGGGTCGATCTCGATTTCCGAACCGTAATGCGGGAAAACGCCGGCCTCGACAACGTAGTGCAAGCGGGAGGCCGCTGCAATCGTGAGGGAAAAATGGAGTCGGGCGACGTAATAGTCTTTGAGACCGGCAGCGCCTATGGCGAGGTAGCGATCAAGGCAAACATCACACGCAGCCTATTTGAGGAGTACGGCAATATAACCGGCGAGGACTGCATAAAGGAATACTACCGCCGTCTTTTTGCGTGGAACGACGAGCTGATATCCAAGAACAGTATAACCGAGGATATGCTGTCCCTCAAACCTGACGCCATTCCCTTCCGCAGCTACGCCGAGAGCTTCGGCCTCATTGACAACGAGACCATAGGCATACTTATTCCCGACGGGGAAAATGATGAATTGATGAATGACATAGAAACCCTGAGGCAGGGCAATCTTTCGGTCAAGCGCCGTCTGCAAAAGTATTGCGCCTCGGTTCGCCACTATGAGTTCAAGACCATGCTGGAAATGGGATTGATCGAACAGCTCCCCGGAGGGGTGTGTATGCTGAACAATCCGGCATATTACGATAAGGATTACGTGGGCCTTGATCTGGAACGGGAGACAAACTATATATTATAGTTAATAGAATTGGCAAAATTCACCAAAAACTGCTTGCAATATTCGGCAAATCGTGATATAATTATAAATAAAAAGGAGGATGAAATTATGTCTTCAGACTATGGGTTTAAAATCATGGTCAGCGGCGATTATGCCTGCTTTACCCGTCCGGAGTTAAAGGTTGAGCGCGTGAGCTACGACGTGCCGACGCCGGGAGCTTTGGAAGGCCTTATCAAGTGCGTATATTGGAAACCAGCTATCCGATACATAATAGACGAAATTGTGGTTTTCAATCCGATCAATTTTATCAACATACGCCGGAACGAGGTCAAGGACAAGGTCAACCTTTCCGCCGTGAAAAGCGCCATGAACGGCAAGGGCGGCGAGCCGGAAATTTACACGAAGGAAAGCATAAACCAGCGCGGCGGCATGGTGCTCAGGGACGTACTGTACGGTGTGGGATTTCACTTTGAGCTTACGGGCCTGCGCAGCGACCATGAGGACGAGGGAGAGGCCAAGCACTTTAATATTCTGCGGCGCAGGCTTGAAAACGGCCAGTGCTTCCGCCAGCCGGTGTTAGGGTGTCGTGAGTTCTCGGTAAGGGAGATATATCCCGTGGAGGAGTTCCCCTACGAAAAAATACACGAGAGCCTTAAAGGCGACCGGGATTTGGGCTTCATGTTGTACCGCATGGAGTTTGAGGATAAGGGCCGTCCGCTGAACGGCGACTGGGACGAGCCCAAGTTTTCCGATTCGGCGAGGCCCAGCTTCTATCGGCCCCACATGGTGGACGGGGTTATAGACGTGGCGAAGTACAGGGAGGAATTGAGATGCTGATAAGCGCACTGAATGAATACTACGACAAGCTGGCCGCCGCGGGGAAGATCAGTTCTCCCGGCATGACCCGTCAAAAGATAAGTCTCATGATAATGCTCCGGCCTGACGGAACGGTCAGCGATATCGCCGATGTCCGCAAAGAAACTCAGCCTGACGCAAAGGGCAAAACAAAGAAGGAACCCATGGAGATGGATTTTCCGGAAAGGCCCCCGACCACGGCTATAGTGCCGTATCTCGCCGACCACAGACCTCTGTACATTTTCGGCCTCAGCTATGACAAAAACGAAAAACGCCTGACTCCCGACGGAGAAAAGGCCGAAGAAAGGCACAAAAAATTTGTGGAGTATAACCTTGAGTTTACCGAGGGCCTCACTTCGCCCATAGTAACCGCTTTCAGGAATTTTCTGATAAATTGGAAGCCCGGGGACGAAACGGAAAATCCGAAGCTCACCGCCCTTGATAAGGATTACGCCGGCGGAAATTACTGCTTTGCTCTTGACGGTCATCCCGAGATAACCTTGCACGGGGATAAAGACCTTTTAGAGAAGTGGAGAGCCGCGTCGTCCGGCGAGGCCGAACCCGACGGAGTGTGCGCCGTCAGCGGCGAACCGGCGGTCATAGCCAGAATACACGACAAAATAAAGGGAGTGCGTGGCGGACAGGCCACAGGAACCGCCATAGTCTGCTTCAACAGTCCGGCGGAGGAATCATACGGCAGGTCACAGTCCTATAACAGCTCCATTTCTCAGGACGTGATGAAGCGATATACCGAGGCGCTGAATCTGCTCATAGCCGATCCAAAGCACCGTATGTATGTGGAGGATCTGACGATGGTGTTCTGGGCTCAGTCCGAGAATGACGAGGCGGAAACCGATATTTTCAGGGCATTGCTTAACGGTGACGAAATGGACGCCGATGAGACAGACGCCATGCTGCATGCCGCGGTAAAGGAAATGGCCCAAGGACGCAACGCCGATTTGTCAGCCTTTGACGGTGTTGACGAGAATGTGACCTTCTATGTTGTCGGTTTGGCGCCTAATGTGGCGCGGGTATCACAAAAATTCATATACCGTGACAAATTCGGCGAGGTATTTAAAAATGTCGCCCGCCATCAGTCGGACATGATGCAGAAGGGCGGCGAATGGCAGATACCGCTTTGGAGGATTTTTAAAGAGTTGGTTTCGCCTAAAAGTAAGAACGAAAAAGTTTCGCCGCCGCTTATAGCGTCGCTCTTCGCGGCAATAATCAATGGTTACCGTTACCCTGACAGTCTGCTGGAAACAGCGGTTCGGCGGGTAAAGGTTGATAAAAATGTAAATTATGTTCGTGCCGGCATAATAAAGGCCTGCGTCAACAGAAGGTCGAGATTTAATAATGAAAAGGAGGAAATAAAAATGGCACTGGATAAGAATAACACAAATCCGGCTTACCTCTGCGGAAGACTCTTTGCCGTGCTTGAGAGAATCCAAAGGAACGCCGCGGAGGGAGAACTGAACAAGACGATCAAAGATTCATATTTCGCTTCGGCCTGCGCCAAGCCTCAGGCGGTATTCACCCAGCTTATGCGTCTGGCTCAGTACCACATGAAGAAGGATGACTACGCCGACTGGAACAACCGTCTAATCGGCGAAATAATCGACAAGCTGGGAGACAGCTTTCCGGCGACGCTGCCGCTGGTCGATCAGGGCAAGTTCATAATCGGCTATTATCAGCAGATGCAGAATTTCTTTGAAAAATCGGATGGCAATGCCCCCAAAAATGAAAACAATGAAAATAATGATAACAACTAAGAAAGGATGGATTGAAAATGGAAGCTATTAAAAACAGGTACGAATTCGTAATGATTTTTGACGTGGAGAACGGCAACCCTAACGGAGACCCCGACGCGGGCAATATGCCGCGTATCGACCCCGAGACATCGCTTGGTATCATGACCGACGTTTGTCTCAAACGCAAGATCCGCAACTTTGTGGAGATTTACAAGGAGGGCGAACCGGGATACAATATCCTTATCAAGCCTGACAAGTCCCTCAACTCCAAATTTACGGCCCTATATGAAGAAAACGGACTTAAGACAAAGCAGAAGGGCAAAAATGCGGACGATGTACGCGAAGCTCGAAAGTTTGCGTGTCAGAATTATTTTGACGTCAGGACCTTCGGCGCGGTCATGAGCACCGGCGACGATCCCTGCGGTATAGTCCGCGGCCCGGTGCAGCTCAACTTTGCCAAAAGCGTCGACCCCATATACATACAGGATGTGTCCATCACACGTCAGGCTCGAACGACGGAGGACAGAATGGAGACCGGCCAGACAGAAATGGGCCGCAAGAGCATAGTTCCCTACGGCCTTTACCGGGCGGAAGGCTATGTTTCCTCCATGTTGGCCCAGAAGGTTACGGGCTTCTCCGAGGAGGATCTCGAGCTTTTGTGGACGGCGATAATCAATATGTTCGAGCACGACCACAGTGCCGCTCGCGGTAAGATGTGCATGAGAAAGCTCATTGTGTTCCGCCATGACAACGCTCTCGGCTGCGCTCCCTCCGGCGTCCTGTTCGACAAGGTTAAAATCGCGAAAAAGGACGGCGTCACAGTTCCGAGGAGCTACGAGGATTATGTGATAACCGTTGACGGAAATATGCCCGCCGGTGTCACTCTGGAGGAAAAGCTGTGACAATAAATATCCGGGACATACAGCACTATATGTACTGTCCTCGGAGATTTGCCCTTATGAGGGTCAACGGCGACTGGGCGGAGAACGCCTTTGTGGTCATGGCCAATATCATGCACGAAAACGTCCACTCCGGCAGACATAACGTGAAATCATCGTCGAAAATCGAAAAAAGCTCCGTCGCTTTATATAATGATGAGCTGGATATTTATGGCGTGGCCGACTGTGTTGAATTTGAGAAGTCAGCCGGCGGCTGCGCCGTGCCCAGCCTCGAGGGCAGATACAAGGTAAAGTTGGTGGAATACAAACCCACACAGCCCCGCGACGGTGAAATAAGAGAGACCGACGCCATTCAGGTGTTTGCGCAGAAGCTGTGCGCCGACTATGTTTGGCACTGCGACAGCGAGGGATGGCTTTATTATTCCGACACCCGCAAAAGGGTAAGGCTGCCGTTTGACACTGATTTTGACCGTTATTATGCGCTGCTTACCGGTCTTTTGACGGGAATGAGGAACTGCTTTGAAAGCGGCCTTATCCCGCCGAAGCCTCAGGGACAGCAGTGCGGCGGCTGTTCAGTCGAAAACCTTTGCCTGTCAAAGACTGTAAAATATGACGTGAAAAGCCTTGTGATAAAGGGGGAGGACGTATGCGAAAGCTTTTAAACACTCTGTATATTACGGATGAAAACATTTACCTCACCCTTGACGGAGAAAACGTGGTCTGCCGTGAAGGGGACGAGGTTCGTCTCCGTCTGCCGTTCGCCAACCTCGAGGGAATATGCTGCTTCAGCTATCTCGGCTGTTCTCCGGCGCTTATGGGCAAGTGTGCCGATTACGGCATTCCAATAAGCTTCATTTCCCCACAGGGGCACTTTCTGGCCAGAGTTGAGGGAAAGACCCGCGGCAACATTCTCCTGCGAAAGCGTCAGTTCGAGCTCTTTTCCACCCCGCCCGTGAAGCTGCGCCAGAACACCGTCGCGGCGAAGCTGGCCAATACACGCAGCGTAATTAGGCGTACAATAAGGGACAATCCGCAGGTTGACGAGGATGGGCCTTTGACCGCCGCCGCCGAACGTTTAACCGGGTATATAGACGACGTGTACAACGAAACGACCTACGACGGCATACTTGGCATAGAAGGAAACGGCGCAAAAGCGTATTTTGAGATTTTTAACAGGCTTATTCTTCATCAAAAGGAAGATTTCCTCTTTGTGCAGCGCACAAAACGGCCACCGCTTGACCGCGTCAACGCCCTTTTGTCGTTTTTGTACACGGTCATGACCAACGACTACGCCTCGGCTCTCACAAGCGTTGGGCTGGACAGCTATATGGGCTATTACCACGCTCCCCGTCCCGGACGTGAGTCGCTTGCCTGTGATCTTGTTGAGGAGGTAAGGTGTATAGTCGAAAGGTTTACCCTGACTTTGATAAATCTTAAGATAATCAAGGCCGACGATTTTGAGGAGCAGGTGAGCGGAGCGGTTTTTCTAAACAAAGACGGCAGAAAAAAGGTGATTGCCAAGTGGCAGGATAAAAAACGGAGCGACATGGTGCATCCGTATTTGAAGCAAAAAATAAAGCTGGGTTTGCTTCCGTATGTGCAGAGTATGCTCATGGCCAGATATGTCCGTGGCGAGCTGGATGAGTATCCCTGTTTTTTGGTCAGGTAGGTGATGAAGATGATGGCGGTCGTCAGCTATGACGTTTCCACCGTTGACCCGTTGGGCAGCAAGCGGCTGCGCAAGGTGGCCAAGGCTTGTGTCAACTACGGTCAGAGGGTTCAAAATTCAGTATTTGAGGTAGATGTTGACTACGGCACATTTTTGAAATTAAAGAACCAACTGGAAAAAATCATTGACAAAGAACGTGACAGCATACGTATATATTATCTTGGCAACAATTGGAAGAACGGGGTCGAGCACATAGGCGCAAAGGAAACCTACGATCCCGAAGGAGTGCTGATTTTGTAGTTGCGAAGCTGAGATGATATAGATTTGACCGGTCGGTTCGCATAAAAAAATAGCGCTGTATTGTTAAAGAAACATATTGTTATTATTATAACAAATATTTGTCCGTCCTTTTGTAGAGGCGCGGCCCCTCGGCATACAATATGTCGGGCCGCGCCCCTCGCGGGGCGTGTGAGTTGAAATACAGAGCCGGGCACAACAGGCCATGAGGTCAAATCGGCCGCGCCCCTCGCGGGGCGTGTGAGTTGAAATGATAGTCTAATAGACTGATCCGTGTGGCAAAGCCGCCGCGCCCCTCGCGGGGCGTGTGAGTTGAAATAATAGGCACCCACCAAAAGCCGATACAGAGCCAGCCGCGCCCCTCGCGGGGCGTGTGAGTTGAAATATCCACATCAGCCCCTACTCTGTCAAGTGTTCTGCCGCGCCCCTCGCGGGGCGTGTGAGTTGAAATAACATAGTCACCGCTCTTAGGGAGCATCTCAAAGAAGCCGCGCCCCTCGCGGGGCGTGTGAGTTGAAATGATCATATTGTCACAACAAGTTAATCGTACATGACGCCGCGCCCCTCGCGGGGCGTGTGAGTTGAAATCTTCCTATAATTTGTACGCCGCCATTAGACAGCGCCGCGCCCCTCGCGGGGCGTGTGAGTTGAAATGGTAATGTTAAACTGAAGGGCATCCTGGCGCTGGCCGCGCCCCTCGCGGGGCGTGTGAGTTGAAATTTTAAAATACTGTTGGTTTGAAGAACTCGACGAATGCCGCGCCCCTCGCGGGGCGTGTGAGTTGAAATTTTAAAATACTGTTGGTTTGAAGAACTCGACGAATGCCGCGCCCCTCGCGGGGCGTGTGAGTTGAAATTTGGCATTGTCAGCCCTCCTGTTCCACGCATCTGTGGCCGCGCCCCTCGCGGGGCGTGTGAGTTGAAATTCGTTTACGCGCCGAACCTAATACCGTGACAACGCCGCGCCCCTCGCGGGGCGTGTGAGTTGAAATAGTAAAAACGTCAGGGATAATAACATCGGACAAAGCCGCGCCCCTCGCGGGGCGTGTGAGTTGAAATTTTTAGCAAGTAGAGTATTCCACCCACTACAAACGCCGCGCCCCTCGCGGGGCGTGTGAGTTGAAATATGAACAAGGCAAGACAAGAATGGACAAAAGAAGCCGCGCCCCTCGCGGGGCGTGTGAGTTGAAATCCCTTGAATTGCCAAGTTTCTTCAATCGCATCCCGCCGCGCCCCTCGCGGGGCGTGTGAGTTGAAATACATCCGGCTCCGTCAAATAGATCTCCAACGTTTGCCGCGCCCCTCGCGGGGCGTGTGAGTTGAAATACCTATGGCAGCGACACCGAGCGGCAGGGAGCCCGCCGCGCCCCTCGTGGGGCGTGTGAGTTGAAATATTTATGCGTTTGGTCAGTACATACACCCTACATCGCCGCGCCCCTCGTGGGGCGTGTGAGTTGAAATAGGCTTTCTGCCACCACAGGGCCTACCCTGCCAAGCCGCGCCCCTCGTGGGGCGTGTGAGTTGAAATTGCTGACCCAGCGGAGGGCTTGCCGCCCGCTACGCCGCGCCCCTCGTGGGGCGTGTGAGTTGAAATCACAAAGATACGGGGCGGCAATACCTGCTACTGGAGCCGCGCCCCTCGTGGGGCGTGTGAGTTGAAATTCGCCCGCCAGATTGCGGAGCTTCCGGAAAGGGGCCGCGCCCCTCGTGGGGCGTGTGAGTTGAAATCAAAATCAAATTCTTTCGGCGACAAAAGGCCGACGCCGCGCCCCTCGTGGGGCGTGTGAGTTGAAATTGGTTTGTTTGAGTTGAGAGATCACAGCGTTGACGCCGCGCCCCTCGTGGGGCGTGTGAGTTGAAATGCCAGCGTATCCGGCTTACCTGTCAGCATGGCGCCGCGCCCCTCGTGGGGCGTGTGAGTTGAAATCCGGACGAGAGCGTCAAGTATAAATTTCCCGCTGTGCCGCGCCCCTCGTGGGGCGTGTGAGTTAAAATGTCAAAATCCTGAATGTTGCCAACAACGCCGGCGCCGCGCCCCTCGTGGGGCGTGTGAGTTGAAATTGGCGAAGCCCGCCTCGCTGGCCCTTGTCACCAGCGCGCCGCGCCCCTCGTGGGGCGTGTGAGTTGAAATTGCGTTAGACCCAGCCGCAAATTTCGGCCTAATTTGCCGCGCCCCTCGTGGGGCGTGTGAGTTGAAATGCATAATGCCAAGTGGTATCATGATGCCAATAAGCCGCGCCCCTCGTGGGGCGTGTGAGTTGAAATAGCGCCCTCCGGTGCAGGTCAAATATGGCCCGCATGGCCGCGCCCCTCGTGGGGCGTGTGAGTTGAAATTTCATAGTTCAGCATATGGAAATAGTCGTATTCGCCGCGCCCCTCGTGGGGCGTGTGAGTTGAAATCCAACACCAGCTCTTTCACGGAAATAACCAGATCGGGGTCGCGCCCCTCGTGGGGCGTGTGAGTTGAAATAACATGATTATATTTGTTTGTTACCACCTCAACAGGTCGCGCCCCTCGTGGGGCGTGTGAGTTGAAATCATCGTTGGCCGTGTAATGGATAACTATGTATCGTCGCGCCCCTCGTGGGGCGTGTGAGTTGAAATTTTAAGAAATGGCCGCCAAAAGTGATATACGTATGTCGCGCCCCTCGCGGGGCGTGTGAGTTGAAATCTTTCGGATTGTCCACGAAGGGCAACAATGCTAAGCCGCGCCCCTCGCGGGGCGTGTGAGTTGAAATCTGATTTACGTGTGCGCATATATAGGGGTGCGCAGGCTGTCAATAGTAACATGGTTTACAAATTGTTCATGCATATAGTTTACACTAACTATGCCTCTACTTCTCCGTAAATCTCGGATCGCCGTCGATAAGATACGCCCGCTTAAGCACAAACACTCGCTTGTCAACATCTATCCGTCCGACTATGAATTGTCGGAAATATATGTTGTAACATCCCTTTATCGACGACTCACGCACTGCGACCTCTTTCCCGCCAAAGGCCTCGCTCAAAAAGTATCCTTGTCCGTTTACTGTGACAAAGCCGGTTGACTTCACCCTATGTACCTTGCAGTCCGGCGGATACTCCCATTCGCGGATCCTTTCCGGGTATTCCCTTTCGCTGGGCCGATAGTGTTTGGCCGGCACGTCCAGTCCCAATCCATAATGCGGGCGTTTGTTATTGTAAAATTCCCTGTATTCATCGAAAAACTCCTGCGCTTCTGCCATGTCGGAAAACTCATGGAATTTGAGCAGCTCTTTCGTCATGGATCGGTTGTAACTCTCGTCCTTTCCCTGGGTCTGAGGGTGACGCACGGAGCAATGGATCGTAAGTATTCCCAACTCCATCAGCCATACCTCAAACCTCGTATATCCGGTGCTTTGGGCTGTTCCCCAGGGATTGCCGTTGTCGCACAGCAAAGAGAAAGGCAGTCCGTATTCTCTGAACAATCTCTCAAAAACGGGAGAAACGAGGCCTAAATTTTCGCCGCCCAAAGCGTCGGAACAGAGGTTAAATCGGCTGTGGTCGTCAATAACATTAAGGGGATAACATCTTTCGTTGTTTTTAAGTGCGAAATTTCCCTTGAAATCGGCCTGCCACATATCGTTTGGATTTGGCTTGACGAAGCGTTTATGCGGAGTAGACGCGGCGCTCGCCTCCTTTGAAATGCAGCCGTTGCGTTTGAGGATGGCGTTAATTGTACTGGGACTGGGGATATCAGTGACGCCCTCGTTGGCGAGCATACGGTGCAGTTTAACGGCTCCGATGGCGGGGTGTTTCCGCCTATAGCCGACAATAAAAGCTTCTGTTTCAGGTAAGGTTTTGTTTGGGGACTTAAAAGGGGCCTTACAGCGATCCTCTAGGCCGTCACCGTTAAGGTAACGTTCAATCCACTTATCGCCTGTGGGGCGGCTGATGCCGTACTGACGACACAGCTCGCTTTTGGAAGCTTGGTGTGATAACACTTTCTTTACAAATTCTTCTCTTAACATTGATTTACTCCTGTTTTTCCATGGCATACAATTCATCTCCTTGTACGCCATATTATATCATAAGTTGTAAACCATGTCCCTGTACAATCTGTAAACTATGTTATCACACTAAACACAGGCCGCGCCCCTCGCGGGGCGTGTGAGTTGAAATTATCATTCCATATCCGATCACTGAACATCGCCCCGCCGCGCCCCTCGCGGGGCGTGTGAGTTGAAATTTAACTGTATCGTGATAATTTGAGTTTTCCTATTTTGACGACATCGACGATGCGCTAATCGAGGGTCTTTCGCAGAATCAGGATTTCTTTTCCATGCTGCTCAGCAACGATGATGTTAAGAAGCAGGTGCTGGGGATTTTCACAGAGGAGATTTATAAGAGTTTGCGGGAAGCATAAATCTTTTTGAAAGCGTGAGGCCGAACGCATGAGCGAAGCAGATAAGAATTTTGCTGACATCGTGGACAAGGTACAAATAATCCACGACAGTGTATATCGACTTTATAGGGATGATGTCGATTCTATGATTCAAAGCTCACAACCGAGTGAACAACAGATTGAGCATCTTTTAGATCAGTTGCTTGATTTCTGTGGGGATGTCCGTTTTCTGGAGCTTTTCAAAAAGCTGTGTCGCTATGCTTATTGTCGCTATCCACACCTTGTCACCGACTATATCACTCTTTATCGTTCGCAATATGAAGAAGAAGGATGTGAAACTGATGAAACGGCAAAAGAATCCGCAAGGAACTATGGTGATATTCCTTGAGACAGACTTGAAGAAATCCAAACCGGTTTCGCCGGAAAAAATGAGCGAATTTCAGCGGCAGATATTTGAAAAAATGTCAGAGACAGAGCGGCAAAAAGTCTTAGATGGCTATGGAACAGTAGTAGTTGACATGGAAAGTGAAAAAACGCTTTGCAAATATAACATGGAGCATTACTTTCCGCCAAAACATGCTATTGAGAGTTTTGCCAGACAAATTCTCCCTGACATTGAGGAATTTTATTCCCATGAAGAAAATCGTCGTGAATTTGAGGAATGGAAAAAACAACAAGACAAGGACAAAGGTATAGACAAATAACCAAAAAAAGCACGAAGTGCAGGAATTGCTCCCCATACTTCGTGCTTTTTGTTTGCCCAATCCAGCCTGACAGATGCCGTAATTATAATTTTGGCTTCAAAACTTTCTTACGGGCACCCGTCATTCGAGGCGGGCTGTTGTTTTTGAACGGTGTTATCAATAGTACCTCTTGCAATCCTTCAAATCAGTAACATGCCTCAGGACTTCACCGAAATTATCAAATCAAAAAGATGCCGGAAAAGCCCATGGTGGTGCGGGAAATCGGGACTTTGACATCTTTTTAAAAATGGTTGATTTCGAGGGGAAATGGTTCGGTTTAGTTTTTCACACTTGAAAATCAAACATAGCCATCAGTTTTCTAAAAGTGTCCTGACCGTCAAGGCAGGTGTCCGTAAGATAGCCCTTTTCATGTTCCCATTCGGAAAGGCCACGGTAATAGAACATCTTTTTGGTGTCCTCTATAATGAACGGAACAATGCCATGGCGCAGGCACTCTTTCAAGGCGATCAGTCTCCCGACACGACCGTTGCCGTCCTGAAATGGGTGGATGCGCTCAAACTCATAGTGAAAACGGATTATATCGTCAATCGTCACGGCATTAAGACCTTCGTACCACGAAAGCAAGTTCTTTATTTGCAAGGGTACCTCTGCCGGCTTTGCGGTCTCGCGTCCGCCGACCATATTGGGCCTTCTTTTGTAATCTCCCACGGCAAACCACGGGAGCGCCGAGTCGCTTGTCCCTGTCTTTAAAATAAGGTGTAGCTGTTTGATTATATTTTCGTTGAGAGGTTCTTCCGCCATATCAATAACATAGTCGATCGCACGGAAATGGTTGGCAGTTTCGATAATGTCGTCAACGGGAATACCCTCTCCGGTATCTACGGTTTTAGTCTCAAAAATCAGCCTTGTCTGGTCCTCGCTCAGCCTGCTGCCCTCAATGTGATTAGAGTTATAGGTCATGCGCACCTGAAGCTCATGATACAGACCGCCCGGCATACGGATGCTTTTTTCATCCCGAAGAATCTGTAATAAAGCGTTGTCGGAGACAGTCCGGCACAGCTCGTCTTTAGAACAGCCAAGGAATGCGGCAATCTTTTCAAGCACACGGTCGGCAACTTTTTCCCCGCGTCCTATCTTTGCGACGGTGCGTGAAGAAATGCCAAGCTCTGTGGTTAGAGAGGTCTTAGTCAGGCCTTTCTCTTTCAGCTTTTCTGTCAGTTCTGTGTAAGAAATCATGGTGAGCACCTTCTTTCCTTTACTTATTATACCACATATTATTCAAAAAGTAAAGTAGGCAACTTAAAATTTACATCAAATTTTATATTCGTTCCAAAAGCTCAGAAGGTTTTATGGCCGCGACTCCGCTCCCGGAAAAGTCCCGTATATTCCTTGTTACAATATAGTCGGCCTTTATCCTTGAAGCACATGCGCTTTGAAGAGCGTCCTCAAAATCTTTAAAGTTCATTGACAAAGCTTTTTTGATATCGTCAGCCTTTAAATCGGCCACGGTAAAAATGAGCTGCAATTTTTCGATAATATCCCTTGCTTTTTGAGTGTCAAGTTCTTTTCGCATTATATAAACGATATTAGGTATAGATAAAGCCGAGATAACGCCGGAAATCCTACATATTTCGCAGTATTTCATTATCTTTGCCGAGTCCTCATAAAAACCTGCTCTCTTGCACAAAACATCAAGAATGAGGTTAGTGTCAATCAGCGCTTTCATGTCTTGCCATCCTTTCCGCTGTCATGGCCTTGTCGTCATAATCTTTTTTTAATACGCCAATGAGAGAATCAGTCAGAAATGAAACGCTCTTGTCGCGTGAGATCAGCCGTGCCATTTCTTTGCCGTTACGAAGAATGATAACCTCCTCGCCGGTTTGCACAAGCTGAAGATACTTCCCAAAATTGTTCTGAACCTCTGTCGCTGTTGCGGTAGTCATAAATTACACCTCCATAACATTAGCTAATTTTATTATATTACACTTTACCTAATTTGTCAATGCTTTTATATACGCATTTTTCAAGTAAAGGCATAGAAAACCGGACAATCAAAAACCCGGCACAGTTCGTCTAAAGGGTGGTCTTATACTTTTCGTCAAAGGAGATCAAGAGGCGTTTTACTGTGGGTCTTATAGGATTTGTCAGAAAAAATACTACACTGTTGATAAATCTGCATACGTTCATATCATCCATATCGGCACTATCAAATTATCTTTGTCAAAGGCTCCTAGTTGCTCGGCCATGCACAGCACTGCCCCGGTGCCAAGCTTCAGCGGTGATTTATTTATCACATTGAAAACTCGGGTAAAGCGCTTGTCGGGCGTGGCGGTCTTTTTTATCTCCAAAGGGCAAAGTTTTCCGTCGCCTTCCATTACTACGTCTATTTCTTTTGAGTCGCGATCACGGTAAAAATACAGATACGGCTCCAGACCGGCGTTCTGATAACCCTTAACTATCTCCGATACAGTGAAATTTTCCAGCAAAGCCCCGCTCATGGCTCCGCTTTCGGCCACTTCAGGAGAAGACCATTTGGTCAGGTAGCACACAAGCCCGGTGTCGTAAAAATACACCTTGGGCGTTTTGATTGTGCGTTTCAGCACATTGTTGGAGTAAGGGTGGAGGAGAAAAATTATTCCCAGCGTTTCAAGAATATTTATCCAAGCCTTTGAAGTCTGAATGTCAATATCGGCGTCCTCCGCAAGGGCGTTGTAGTTTAGCAGCTGAGAAGCCCGGGCCGCAACAGCCGTAACAAATTGGTGGAACTTCAGCGCGTCAATATTCCCTGAAAGTTCACGCACGTCACGCTCGATATAGGTAGAGAGATAGGAAGAGTAGAAAACGTTCCTGTCGTTAAACTGTCCGCTTACAATGCCGGGCATACAGCCTTCCCATATTCTTTCAAACAACTGCGATGCGGTGAGCGGCTCGATTTTGTCCTGTTCGGCAAGCAAGTTCTCAAAATCAGTTGTGAACGGTATTCCGGGAACACCGATTATCTCACGCTGGGACAGCGGCGACATATGAAGCAGGGCCACACGGCCGGCCAATGATTCCTGTACGCCTCGCATCAGCCGGAATATTTGGGAACCTGTCATCCAAAAATCGCCCGGATTGTGATGCTCGTCAATGTAAATTTTTATATAGGTGAACAGTTCCGGCGCGTACTGAACCTCATCGATCAGCACCGGCGGCTTGTGAAGCTGCAAAAAGAGTGCGGGGTCGTTTTTGGCAATGGCTCGTGTGTTCAAATCGTCCAATGTCACATATCTGCGCCCGATGTTCTCTTTTTCCGCAAGAGAACGCAGCATTGTAGTCTTGCCCGCCTGACGCGGCCCTGTCAGAAGTATAGCGGAATAAGACTTGCTGAGCTTTAATATTTGATCTTCCATGTGGCGCTTGATATAATTCATATTGATCACCTGAACTTTCGGCTGATTTTTATTATAATTCAATTATAGCCGAAAAAATTCGGCTTGTCAATATCTTTTTGTTTTGCAATTAGCAAATTAACCGTCTTGATTACGCCCAACAGATATCGAAGAATGTTTTGTGGCGGACATATACTCGTTCAATAATTCGAAAAAGCAAAGTAGCCTAATGTGGGCCGCTCCGCTTTTTGCAAAGTAAATATAATTACGCCTGTAGCCGCTGCAAGTATGACGCCCTTTCGTTTTCGGGTATTCTAAGTGCGTCCATAGCCTGTTCAGCCGTAGCATGGAAGTTTTCCATCATAGCTTTAATTGCGGTAAAAAGGCCTTCCGCTCTGCCTTTTGCTTCACCTTCAGCTCGGCCTTCGGCTCTACCTTCAGCTCTACCTTTCGCCTCGCCTTCTTCCATACTTTCTTTCCTCATATCCTTTATAGCCTGACACATATCTATGACCTCCTTCGATTCATCAATAACTAAATCTGATTTTGTACATTCATTCAGTAAAACCGCCGCGTCCCGGCTTATGTGTGTAAAGCTCTCATCATTCTCAATAAGCGCTGAAATCTTATCCTTGCTGGTGGAATATTGGATATACTTCATAACCTCGCTCAGCTCACTCTTGAGCTTCTCAAAATCTTCCTCACTTAGCTCCGCCGGTACTATGAGATGCAGCCGGTAATCCTCCACAAATTTACCGAGCCTTTCATCCGGTATCTCCGTCATATCTATGAGGCTTCTCGGCCCATCCCATTGATCGGAGCCAAAATATACAACTAAAGTCACGACCGGAATAAGTCTGTCATCCCTGTGAATACCAGACAAAAACTCCGCCTGCGTGCCCCTGTTGCCTTCACGGCGATGTTTTGCGGCAAGCTCCTTGACCTGCCTGCTGTACTCCAAGGCGTCATACAGCATATTCCTTACCGGCATGGCATAGTGGATATCGGTTTGGGCCTCAATCCCCAAAACAAGATATGCGGCTCTGTCATCGGTCATCGCCGTAACGCTTTTTATCACATCCCGGAAACGTTGCACTGTCTGACCCGAACCGTCCGAGCCGTAGGGGATTTCTATCTCTGTGGTATCCAACGGACTGAGCTGTTCGGGCTTTATGACCTGCTCGCCGCCGTAAATCAGGAAGTTAAAGGCATCGGCAAATATTTCGTTGTGGGACATATATCTCTTGGAAAGCGCGTCAACATTGCTCAACGCGGATCACCACCCTTTCATTTTGATTATATCATAAAGTTTTCGAATGTTCAAGTATTTTCATATTTTTTTTACATAGTCCCGCAATAATATCTATTCTTAATGTAGTTCCGGCCTACTGTTTATCTATTCTCAAATTGCATGGTATGTTATATGGCTCCAACAGCTCCGATATTTTCGTCCTCAGTGTGTAGGTTTCTTTAAGAATGAAACGCCTTTGTTACCGCTGACAATGCCAATGATAAAGCCTATCAGCACCATAAAACATATTAACCTAACAATGTCAACCTTTATCGCTTCAAATGCTATTTGGGGCTCATTTCAATCACTGTTGAAAAATGTCATCATACTAAGGATAATACTTTAATACGAAACAGCCCGTTAGCTATGTCGCTAGCGGACTGTTTTTTCGTACCACCATAAAGCTGATAACTTTGTGACAGTTGTAAAACGTCATTTTAAACGGTTTTATAACTTATTTAACCTCAGTATATCAAAAATGAAAAGGAATGTCAATACTTTTGCACAACTTTTTGACAAAAAATCAGAAAAAATTTATTGAAG
>CANRJP010000019.1 GCA_947630975.1 uncultured Clostridia bacterium | reverse complement strand
GCATTCGCCTGTTTACACGCCGCTTCGCGGCGCCGCCTGCGCGGACTGATTTTCGTCCGTTCTGCACGATTTTTTTGACAGCCCCCGTGCCTCCAGATTACATAGCGCCATTTTTTTACAGCACTACTGTAGGAAATTATTATCTCGGTATTACAAGAGCACGCTTGCTCCTGAGTTCATCCTCGCTCTTAATGTCGTTGGCGGACATCAGCTTTTCCCGGCTGATATTGTAGCTCTTGGCTATTTCCCAGAGGGATCTTTCCCCGGTGATATAGCTGATGAGGATGGAGGGAACCTCCTTTGGCGGCTCCTCCTCCAGACGGACGGAGGTGACGAGGGTCACTTCACGGCTGCCCACGGTACGGACGCTGAGCACGGCTATGCCCCTGACCTCGATGGAGTTGCCGCCGGAAAGGGAACAGCTCATGTTTCTGAGCCGAGCGGTCACCTCCGGGACGCGGTCGTACTTTTCGCCGCCGAATATGTGGCGGAACTCCAGTTGGGCGCTGTGGCTGGCGGTGGGAAATTCCGGATTTGCGGTGCGGTAGAGAACGCTGACAGCCGCCGAACCCTCCGCCACTATGTTCCCGTCGTCACGGTAGACCCTGTTTATCCTTGGGCTGCCGCTGATGTCGTAGACCAGCTCTATCTCTCCCACCGAAGCGGGCAGTCGTATGGAGCCCTTAACGGCGCACTCCTCGGTTTCCTCCGCAGCGGAGGCGCTGAGTGAAAGAGTCTGCTTTTCACAGACGAGCTGTCCGCCGGGATAGTAGGCGTCGGTTATGGCGCAGCAGCTTTGATCCCGCCGTCCCAGCACGTTGAAGTAGAGCATGGTCTCCACATCGATGCCCTTTATCTCCCCGTTTTCGCCGGCGCTGAGAGCGGTCTCCCAGCCCTGTACGTCGATGGAGCAGTCCACCGTCATGTCCTCCTCAAGGCCGTCCACGTTGACAACCTTGGTGAAGGGTATCTCGCCCTTGAACTGCTGTATCCCCGCCTCGCCGCAGTAGAGGACGGTCACGCCGAGAGCGCCCTTGACTATGGCCTTGTTGCGTATTATCTTCACCGCCCGGTCGGTGACCTTCACCTCGTCCCGGAGAATTTCAGCCGCCCGTTTTTCCGGCGGAAGCTCGAAGCTGTCGGTGACGGTCTCCTGAGCGGAGCCGCGGGCCTTGATGACAGGACAGAGGATCTGGGCGGTCTGGGTTTCCGCCCCTTCGATGGCGGTGGGGAGGGAGAGGCCGGTGTTGCTGTATACGGCGATTTTGCCGGTCAGCTCGCCGTGAACCGACAGCTTTCGGCAGTTGGTAAGGTCGTAGCTGATAGAGCTTACGGTCACTTCCGACTGTACCGGCATGGAGTCGCGTACTCCGGGCGCGGAAAAAATGTTGGAGAACACCGCCCCGGTGTTGATGGCTCTGACCTCCCGTTTTGGCGTGTCGGCCACATAAAGAATGTTGAAGAACACGTTCCCCGTCAGCAGCACCCGGTCGGTCTGGGGGTCGCAGGCCGATGTGGCGGCGTTGGCGGAAATTTGCAGAATACTGAGTATGTCCGGCATATTGTCCGGCACTATGAGGTCGCTCTCCGCGCCGAAGCTGTTCTCGCTGCGGCAGATCTCGCCGCTTATCTCAAGGGCGGCCGAGGTGACATTCAGTTCCATAAAAAAATCCTCCTTTTGCATATCTCATAAGATATTTATGCAAAAGGAGGGGAGTTTATACTAATATTTTATTTGTTTTGGGGACGCCTTTCCCACATCCACAGACAGCCCGCTGTCACCAGCGCCGCCGCTCCGGCCGCCGCTATGAAACACAGCGGCCCCGTCAGGTTCAGCACTCCGGTGACAATGGCGGTGCCGTTAAAAATCATGTGTATGATGATGCTTGTGAACAGGTTCCTTGTGATGTAATAGCTCCAGCCCAGCACAAGTCCCACAAAGAATGTGAACATGGCCTGGTACAGCATACCGTGTGCCGCCGAGAAGAACAGCGCCCCGACAAATATCGCCATGGGAACGGGAAAGCCTCTGAGCAGCTCGGTCTGCACTATTCCTCGGAAAAGTATCTCCTCAAACACCGGCGCCAAAATGACCGTGGCGGCGAGGTACATTATCAGCTTCCCCGGCGAAACCATATACGAGCTTGTGTCTACGCTGTTTTCCACAGACTCCCGCAGTATGTCCACGTTGTCGGCGAATGCCGCGTAAACGCTGACCCCCAGACGGCAGCCAAAGGCGATGAGCACCGCCGGCAGCGCCGAGGCTTTGGTCGGCCCGTCGAATTTCAGCTCGTCCTTAAGCTTCCGCTCACGGAGTATGCCCATGGCCCAGAACAGGACAAGAGAGAGGGCCATGGCGACGGCGGAGCAGAGAAAGAGGTTGGACAGCACCGCGTCCTCGAAGCCGTACATAAATCCGTCCCTTCCCGGAGGATCCCGGTATATGGCCAGCAGCCCCGCCGCTAATTCCACGGCCACCTGCATAAAAGAGTAGAGGGTTATGTACACGAGGCTTACGAACAGAACCCGGATGGCCTTCCCAAAGGTGGTGGCCATTTTATCACCTTCTTCGTTATACGGCCTCGGCCGGGCCTTCGGTACCGGCGGCGGGGGCGTTTTCGTTGACGATTATGCGGCGGGGGCACTTTTCGGCGCAGAGTCCGCACTGGGTACACTTGGAGTAGTGGATGGACGCAAGGAAGTTATTTACCGTAATTGCGCCGGAGGGGCAGGCCTTTTCGCAGAGCTTGCAGCCTATGCAGCCCACGGAGCACTTGTTCTTCATGGCGGGGCCTTTGTCGCAGGACTTGCACTTCACATATATCTTGTACTTCTTGGGCACCAGCTCGATTATGTGCTTGGGGCACACGTTTTTGCAGCTTCCGCAGCCTATGCAGGCGCTGCCGTCGATGGTCGCCACGCCGTCCACGATGGAGATGCCGCCCTCGCTGCAGGCGTCGATGCATTTTCCGTAGCCCAGACAGCCGTAGGAGCAGCTCTTGTGGCCGCCGCCCTGAAGTTTGGACGCGGCAAGGCAGTCGGCGATGCCGTAATAGTCATAGCTGTCGGGAGCGTTTTCGTGAGTGCCGGAGCACATTACCACGGCCCGAACCGGCTCCACGGCGGTGGCCTCCACGCCCATTATCTCGGCGATGGAATTTACGGCGGCCTGACCGCCGGCGCTGCACCTGTCGATGGGCGCACCGTCGTTGACTATGGCGGAGGCGTAGGCGGAGCAGCCCGCGTAGCCGCAGCCGCCGCAGTTGGCTCCGGAAAGACAGCCGGTTATCTTTTCAATTCGCTCGTCCACCTCAACGTGGAAGGCCCGTGCCGCCACCGCCAACAGGGCGCCCAGCACCAGACCCACCGCGCCTATGGCAAGAGCGGGTATTAAAATCGCAGTCATTTTTCTACCTCCATCAGAAATTGAAAGTCATTCCGTTGAAGCCCATGAAAGCCAGCGCCAGCAGGGACGCGCTCACAAGGGCGATGGGGAAGCCCTGAAAGGACTTGGGTATGTCGCTGAACTCCAACCGCTCCCGCACGCCGGCGAAAAGCACTATCGCCAGCAGGAAGCCCAGACCGGAGGCAAAGCCGTTTACCATGCTTTCCAGCAGGTTGTATGGGGGATTTTGCTGTATGTTCAGCAGAGCCACGCCCAGCACCGCGCAGTTGGTGGTGATGAGGGGCAGATATATGCCCAGAGCGCTGTAAAGGGAGGGAATGTACTTTTGCAGGAACATCTCCACAAACTGAACCAGAGCCGCGATTATTACGATAAAGGCTATGGTCTGCATATACTCGATGCGGAGGGGCACAAGAATGTAGTTCTGGCAGAGCCAGGTCATCATGGAGGCCAAAGTCATTACGAAGGTAACGGCCATGCCCATACCGAGAGCGGTGTCCACCTTTTTTGACACGCCGAGGAAGGGACAGATGCCCAAAAACTTCACGAGTACGAAGTTCTGGACGAAGATAGCCGTCAGCGATATGGCTAAAAGCTTGCCGATCATGACTTCTTACCCCCTTTTCTGTTCTTTATCACGTTCATTATGCCCAGTATAAGACCCAATGTCAAAAATCCGCCGGGGGGAAGTATCATCACCGTGGCGGGAGTGGATATGCCCACGGAGAAGCCAAGTATGGTACCGGCGCCCAGTATCTCGCGGATGGCGGAAATAAGGCTGAGAGCGATAGTAAAGCCCAGTCCCATGCCGAGGCCGTCGGCGGCGCTCTTTATCACGCCGTTTTTGGAGGCGAAGGCCTCCGCCCGTGCAAGGATGATGCAGTTCACGACTATAAGGGGAATGAAGATGCCCAGCGACTCACTGAGGGAGGGTACAAAGGCCTGAAGCATCAGGTCGATGACCGTTACAAAGGTGGCGATTATAGCCACATAGGCGGCAATGCGCACCTTCGAGGGAATGAGCTTGCGCAGCAGAGAGATCACCACATTGCTCAGAACAAGCACCACCGTGGCGCTCAGACCCATGCCTATGCCGTTGGCGAGGGATGTCGTCACCGCCAGAGTGGGACACATACCGATGAGCTGGACAAAAGTGGGGTTTTCATCGACTATTCCGTTTTTTACGGTTTTCAGCAGATCGCTCATCACTCCGCACCTCCCTGTGATTTGATATATTCGGTAAGAACCTGATTGAGGTACTCGCAGGCGTCGTCGACGCCCTTCACAACGGCCCGGGAGGTAATGGTGGCGCCGGTGATGGCGTTCACCTCGTTCTCTCCGTTGGCTCCGCCGCCCTTGACGACGGTGATCGGTACCGTCAGGCCGGCGAACTGCTCCTTGAACTCGGGCTTGGTGCAGTTGGCGCCAAGGCCTGGAGTCTCGCTGTTGCTGAGAATTTCTATTCCGGCCAGCTTCAGCTCGTCATTGATGCCAACCATCATTTCGATGTCGCCGCCGTAACCGGCGGAGGCGGTGTTCAGGCAGAAGCCCACGGCCTGACCCTGTGCGTCAAGGCCCATGAATATGTCCTCGTGCCCTTCAAAGACCTCGAAGCTCTCCGCCTCGGGAATGAGGGCCTTCATGGCGCTCTGGCGCTTTTCTTCCTTGGCCGCCGCGATGCGGTCCTCGGTGAGGGCGTTTACGCCGCCCAGCAGGGCCGCCGCGATGAAGGTTATGGCGCAGAGTGTGCCGGCCAGTCTTATAAAGTCTTTCATTTCGCTTTTGCCTCCTTTACCGCGCCGAACACTCTCGGCCTCGTCCATCTGTCGAGGAGGGGCGTCAGCACGTTCATCAGCAGTATGGCGTAGGTAACGCCCTCGGGATAGCCGCCGTAGAGCCGGATAACGCTTGTTATAACGCCGCAGCCCACGCCGTATATGAGCTGTCCCCAGCGTGTGGTGGGGGAGGTGGCGTAGTCGGTGGCCATAAAGATCGCGCCCAGCATTACGCCGCCGGTGCATACCGCCAAAAGGGGATGTCCCTGAAGGGCGGGATTTTTGCCGGGAATATAGCTCATCAGCGCCACGGTCGCTATGTAGGCCAGAGGTATGCGGAGATTTATCACTCTGCGTATCAGCAGATAGACGCCGCCCAGAATAAGGGCCGCGGCGCAGGTTTCGCCCAGGCAGCCGCCCAGGGCGCCGCCGTCGTTCATTCTGCCCAAAAAGGCATTGAGGACGGTGGGCATTTCGCCGTTAAACTCGGTGGAAAGGGGAGTGGCCGAGGTCACGGCGTCGGCCTCGAATATACCCACACGGCCGGTGGCCCAGGTAGTCATCTTCGGCAAGAAGGCCGCCATCAGAAAGGCCCGGCCTATGAGAGCGGGGTTCATGAAGTTCTGTCCCAGACCGCCGAAGAGCTGCTTTGCTATGACGATAGCCACAAAGGCCCCTATGATTATCATGGGATAGGGAATGGTGACGGGCAGGGTGTAGGCCAGCAGCATTCCCGTCACAACGGCGCTATAATCCTTTATAGTCAGCTTCTTTTTGGCGATTAGCTCATACAGGGCTTCGAAGCCAACGCAGCTCGCCACCGAGACGAGGATCACCGCCAGCGCCCTCTGGCCGAAGAAGAACACGGAGGCAAAAGCCGCCGGCATCAGGGCCAGAATAACGTCCAGCATGGTGTCGCTCACTGTCTCACGGCCCCGAATGTGGGGCGATGAGGATACTGTCAGACGGTTCTCCATTTATTTACCCTCCTTTTGCGCGGCTTGGCGGGCACGGATTATGCCCATAACCTCCTGCTTGCCCCGGCGTATGTCCTGAACGAGGTGACGCTTGGCCGGGCACTCGAAGCTGCAGCAGCCGCACTCGATACAGGCGGTGATGTTGTACTTTTCACAGCTTTCATAGTCCTCCATCCGGCTGAACTGGGAGATGTACAGCGGCATTAGCCCCATGGGACAGTGATCCACGCACCTTCCGCAGCGGATGCAAGGCCCCTCCTCGGGGAGCTCCGCCTCCTTTTCGGTGAGGCAGAGGATGGCGCTGCTGCCCTTGATTATGGGCACGTCCAGCCGGAACTGGGCCTGGCCCATCATGGGGCCGCCCATGATGACCTTTTTGGGCTCCACGGCGAAGCCGCCGGTCTTTTCTATTATATAGTCCACCTGCGTGCCTATGCGTACACGGTAGTTGCAGGGGTCGGCTATGGCTCCGCCCACGAGAGTTACGATTCGTCTGGTGAGGGGAAGGCCGTACATGAAGCGTCGGGCGATGGCGGTGCAGGTGTCCACGTTCACCACCACGACTCCCACGTCGGCGGGCAGGCCGCCCAAGGGCACCTTCCGCTTTGTCACCGCGTATATGAGCTGTTTTTCACCGCCCTGGGGGTATTTTTTCTTAAGGGTGTCCACGGTTATCCCTTCCCGCGCACACTGCCCCTCCAGCAGGGCGATGGCGTCGGCCTTGTTTTCCTCGATGGCGATGTGGCCGTTGGTTATGCCGAAGCGGTAGAGTATGATTTTCAGGCCCAAAATGAGTTCCTCCGGCGTTTCCAGCATTACCCGGTGGTCGCTGGAAAGATAAGGCTCGCACTCGGCTCCGTTGACGATAACGGTGTCGATCTTCTTGTCCGGCGCGGGACTCAGCTTCACATGAGTGGGGAAGGTAGCTCCTCCCATGCCCACCACGCCGGCCTCCCGCACCAGAGCAGGTATATCGTCGGGCTTGACGGTCGTGTAGTCAAGGGGCTTGATGGAGGGATCCAGCTCGTCGGTGAAGTCGTTTTGAACGACAATGGAGTTTACCGTTTGTCCGCTGGGGACGGGGCGTGGCTCGATGGCCGTCACGGTGCCCGAGACGGAGGAGTGTATTGGGGCGGAAACAAAAGCCGGACTGTCGGCGATTTTAGTGCCCCGGTACACCCGGTCGCCCTTTTTTACCAGCGGTTCGCAGGGGGCGCCGATATGCTGGGACACGGGAAAAACCAGAAATTCCGGCTGTTCCAGCTCCCGGATCTCCTTCATGCAGGTGTACTCCTTGTTGTCCCGGGGATGGACGCCGCCCTTAAATGTCAGTTTAGGCATTTCCATCTTCCTTTCGATAGATATTCGATAAATATTAGTACAAATTCACTCAATATATTTTATCACAAAATAACCTGAAAATCAAGGGTTTTTTTTGTTTTCTTCTTTATAAAAGATAAAAATTTTATTGAAAGCGTCGCGGCGGGTAATTTGGGTGTATGTTGTTCCGCCGTGCCTTGCCCGAAAAAACAAAAAATAAAAAACGGAAAATATTTTTGAAAAAAGTCTTGACAAACGGCGGACGCTGTGCTATAATAGACAAGTCAGTCGGGGGTATAGCTCAGCTGGGAGAGCGCTTGAATGGCATTCAAGAGGTCAGGAGTTCGATCCTCCTTATCTCCACCACAGGAAAACGGCTTGAAACGTAAGTTTCAAGCCGTTTTTTGCCGTTATGCCCGTTATTTTGAATTGCTCAGGCTTTTCATACCGTTGAGGCTGTCCCAGACAAATGCCTTGAAGGTACAGTCCTCATCGGCGGTCAGCAATTCGCTGAAGGTGTCGCTCTGCCCCTTTGAAAGCTGAACTTCCGTATGCTTAATGTCCACCAGTGCGCCGTCTTTATATACGGCGATCACCAATGTGACGGCTTCGCCGCGGTCGGAATTACCGGCCAGCTCCACGCTGACGCTGACCCTGCCGTCTTCGTTAGCGCCGGGGTTAAGGCTCAAGACGGTGTATTCGTTCGGCTCCGATACCGGTTCCGATACGTGTACGGTACACCGGGCTACCTTGTCTGTCTGCCCTGTCGGATGCACGTAAACAACGGCTGTACCGGGAGAAACGGCTGTAACGACGCCTTTTTCAACGGTGGCCACATCCTCTTGGAGCGAACCCCAAACGATATCGTTTTTAAAAGTGGCGTTTTCGGGATAGACCGTGGCCGTGAGGACGGCTGTTTCGCCCACGTTAAGATACAGCTCTTCTGTATCGAGGCTCACACTTTCGATGGGAACGTCCGATACCGGCTCCGATACGTGTACGGTACACCGGGCTGCCTTGTCTGCCTGCCCTGTCGGATGCACGTAAACATCGGCTGTACCGGGAGAAACGGCTGTAACGACGCCGTTTTCAACGGTGGCCACATCCTCTTGGAGCGAACCCCAAACGATATCGTCTTTAAAAGTGGCGTTTTCGGGATAAACCGTGGCCGTTAGAACGGCTGTTTCGCCCACGTTAAGATACAGCTCTTCTGTATCGAGGCTCACACTTTCGATGGGAACGTCCGATACCGGTTCCGATACGTGTACGGTACACCAAGCTGGCCTGTCAATCATTCCTGTCGGATACACATAAACATCGGCCGTACCGGGAGAAACGGCTGTAACGACGCCGTTTTCAAGGGTCGCCACATCCTCTTGGAGCGAACCCCAAACGATATCGTCTTTAAAAGTGGCGTTCTCGGGATAGACCGTGGCCGTGAGGACGGCTGTTTCGCCCACATTAAGGTACAGCTCTTCCGTATCGAGGCTCACGCTTTCGATTGGAACATAAGGCATATCGGTCACTATGACCTTTCCCCAGCTTATTTTGTCGCTATCTCTTGCATACACGTAAATGTCGGCTGTGCCCTCGCTCAGACCGGTCACGACGCCGTTTTCAAGGGTCGCCACATCCTCTTGGAGCGAGACCCAAACTAAATCATCCTTAAAAGTGGCGTTTTCGGGATAGACCGTGGCCGTGAGGACGGCTGTTTCGCCCACTGTGAGATACAGTTCTTTCGTATCGATGCTCACGCTTTCGATGGGAACATAAGGCTCGTCGGTCACTATGACCCTGCACCAGTCTATTATATCGATGTTTCCTTTTGCATACACGTAAATGTCGGCTGTGCCCTCGCTCAGACCGGTCACGACGCCGTTTTCAAGGGTCGCCACATCCTTTTGGAGTGAGCCCCAAACTACATCGTCTTTAAAAGTGGCGTTTTCGGGATAGACCGTGGCCGTGAGGACGGCTGTTTCGCCTACTGTGAGATACAGTTCTTCCGTATCGATGCTCACGCTTTCGATGGGAACATAAGGCCCGTCGGTCACTATGACCGTGCCCCAGTCTATTATATCGCCGTTTTCTCTTGACCGCACGTAAATATCGGCTACTCCCTCGCTCAGACCGGTCACAACGCCATTTTCGACCTGAACTATAGATTGGCTGCCGGCTGCCGCACCCCACAAGACCAGCTTATTGCTGGCATTTTCCGGATAGACGTTGGCTTGCAGGGTTTTAGACCCGCCGACCGTCAGCTCTATGGTGTTCGGAACGAGCTCGACCCGCTCAACAGGCAACTCCGGCGTGATGTCATAGTCGGTGTCGGACATGGGATAGGCGGCGTTAAATTCAGCCGTCTCATATTCGCCGTTACGTTTATGATCGGGAAAGTTCGCGCCGCACTTGAGAAAATAAGGGTAATTACAATGATTGTAATCCCAGGTGGAGTCGGCGTTGTAGTATTTTTCGCCCAGCTTTACGATGTTCCAACCGTGGTTGCCACCGCCGCCTTTACCAGATATGTACCGGCAGTCCACGCCAACCTCAAGGAGCAGGCGGTAGAGCAGACCGGCGTAGCCCTGACAAACGGCGGTGCGGTTTATGAGGGCGGCATAGGGTGTATATTTCAGCTTATATGAATCGTCCTCCAAATTTTCGTAGTCGTATACGATATTGTCGCACATCCAGTTGTATATGGTCCATACCTTGTGGAAGTCGTCCATTTCGTCCACGTCGAGCTGTGCCAGCAGGGCGTCCACCGCATCGTCAACTTCCTTCTCCTGCTCGGCGGTGGTGTAATAATTTATGTTATATGTCAGGGTAAGAACGGACGCACCGCTGATATAGCCCTCGCTCCTTCCGCCGTATACTGTTCTGATATAATCGCCCTCGTCCGGAACTCCGGTGTGGGCCAGAGCCATGTCGAATATCTCGTTGCATAAAGCGCTTCTTTCCGAAACGCTGTGTCCCGGAATGGAAACCTCGACATATGTTTGGCGTGTCCTCATAGCCTCGCGCAGCGTCGCCGCCGCGGCCTCCACCGCGTCGTCGGCCTGAAGCGAAACGTCCTGAATACCGGGCATAATGCCGCCGGTGTAATAGGGGCCGTCAAAGGTGAGTTCAATATAGCATACCTGCTCGCCGGCGGCCATGGCGGTAAGTCCCATTGCGGGAATCAGCGCCACTGTCAGGCAAAGTATAATTGCAATAAGCTTCTTTAAATTCATGATGTGTACCCTCCTTATGTATTGTGTTAATGAAAATATTATATCAAACCGCACTTTTGTTGTCAATATTCTTTTTCATAAAAAGACCTCTTATGTGTCCGACCTCATATCATTTTTTCCTGTAAATATTTTATTTTAGCATAAACTGCACTTTACATTTGTAAATTAATGTGTTATAATAAAACATATTGCTGACAGATGGACAATGCCGCAATATCAGAGTTTACGAAAATTTAATTTATTTTTAATGCAATTTTGATGTTGCCTTACTATAATTATGAAATGTAAGGGGGAATTCCGTATGTACAGGAAATTAATGAAGCGCGGCCTTGCGGCAGCGGCGGCGGCTTTGACGGCGCTGTCCCTCTGCGCCTGCGACGAAAAAAAGAGTGAACGGCCCACGGTGCCGGAGGTCACGGGCGAGTTTGATTTTTCCGTCCTCAAGGTGGGACAGGCCGACGCCATAATACTTAAGACCGAAAATCATAGCGTCATAATCGACTGCGGAGAGAGCGACGACGGCGGCGAGGTGGCGGATTATCTCAGCGACAACGGTATCGGAAAGGTGGATTACCTGTTTATAACCCACTTCGACAAGGACCATGTGGGCGGCGTGCCCGAGGTGCTGGGCAGCGGCGTGGAAGTCGGGAGAATAATCACGCCCAAGTATGAGGGCACCTGCGACGAGTACGAGCATTACGCCGAATACGTTGAGGAAAACGGCTTTGAGCCGGAAGCCATAACAAAGGACTTCAGCTTTACCCTCGACGATGTGCTGTTCGAGGTCTTTGCCCCGCAGAGGAGCAGCTATGCCGAGGACGACAACGATTTTTCCATCGCGGTGGACGTAACTCACGGCGAGAACACCTTCCTTTTCACCGGGGATGCCGAGTCAATGAGACTGTCTGAAATAATGGAACAGACGGGCTATACGAAGCACGACTTCTTAAAGGTGCCTCACCACGGTAAGTACAACCACAACTCAAAAAAATTCTTTGAGACGGTTGATCCCGATTATGCGGTCATAACCTGCAGCGACAAGAACCCCGCCGAGTCCCAGACCCTCGACGCTCTCGGCCTCGTATGTGAGAACGTATATCTCACCAGCGGCGGCGACATCAGCGTGAAGAGCGACGGAAAGGAAATAACTGTAAGTCAGTAATTAAGGAAGATATTTCATGGCGATTGAAGTTTTCAACAGATATGAGCATAAGTATATTCTTGACCGGGCCACCTATGAAAAGGTGCTGGCGGTGATGGATGAGCATATGGAATTGGACTCGCACAATGAAAATCACGAGCCCTATCCAATAGCCAACATCTATTTCGACACCGAGGACGACCACCTGATAAGACATTCTCTCGCAAAGCCGGTATATAAGGAAAAGCTCCGGCTCAGAGCTTACGGCGTGCCGGACGGGAATTCAAAGGTGTTTCTCGAAATGAAGAAGAAGTTCAAGGGTCTGGTCAACAAGCGGCGGACGGTTCTGCGGCTGGGGGAAGCCTACAAATTTGTGGAGACCGGCGAAATACCGGAAATTAAGGATTATATGAACGGCCAGGTCTTGAAAGAGATAGCTTACTTTCTCGGCAGGAACAAGCTGAGACCGAAGGTATATCTGGCTTATGACCGCGTGGCCTATCACGAAAGGGGCAATCCCGACCTCAGGATATCCTTTGATATGAACATCCGCACCCGCCGCGAGGATGTGCGGCTGGAGGCCGGCAACCACGGAGAAAGGCTGCTGGAGGGGGACGTTTATCTCATGGAGATAAAAACCTCGCTGGCAAAGCCGCTTTGGCTGGCTCATATGCTCAACGAACTGGACATAAAGCGGGTTCGGTTCTCCAAATACGGAACAGAGTTCCGGCAGTATATAACTAAGTCCGGTTCGACCGCGAGCTGAAAGAAAGGAAATAAGACAGATGAATGAATTGTTTAACGAAATTTTGACTAACGTATCCTCGGAGATAACGCTGCCCTCGGCGCTCATAACCATATTGGTGGCGGTGCTGATGGGCCTTGCCATCGCCTTTACATACTATATGACCCAGGACGAGGCCATGTTCCAGCGGAGCTTTGCGGTCACGCTGATGATGCTGCCCGTGATAATGGCCGTTATCATCCTCTTCATCGGCAGCAATATCGCCCGTGCCTTCAGCATGGCGGGCACCCTGTCCATCATCCGGTTCAGGAGCGCCCCCGGCGACCCGAAGGATATAGGCTTTATCTTTTTTGACATAGCGGCCGGCCTTTCCTGCGGCGTGGGACTGTACGGCTACGGCGCCGTTTTTGTGATAATTCTCTGCGTTGGCCTTATCGTCACCGAAAGACTTCGGCTCTTTGAGAAAAAGGCCGTGCAAAAGACCCTTAAGATAACCGTTCCCGAGGATCTGAACTACGAGGGGACCTTTGACGAGATACTTAAACGCTATTCCAAGAGCTACTCCCTCTACCGCATAAAGACTACCGATCTGGGTTCGCTGCTTGAGCTGTGCTACCATCTTACAATGGAGCCGGGACAGAATGAGCGGGAATTCCTGAACGAGCTCCGCGTCCGCAACGGTAACTTGAATATTTCCCTTTCAGTGCGGCAGATACCGAAAAAATAGGGCGGGGCTGGAAAAAAGTCGCGCAGAACTGCGTCGTCACAAGCTCGGTATCGCTTGTTTCGATTTGAAAAATCGAAACGTGGCTCACCTTGCTGTGACTCCTTTTCCCCACAAAATCGGCTTCGCCGTTTTGCGGGGTCCCCTATTTCGGCTAAATGACTTAATTTAAGGCAAATTTGAGAGTTATATAATCAATCAATAAATAAAATAAAATAATTGCTAATTTCATAATGAAGAAAATTCGCCCTAACGAGCGAATTTTCTTATTTTTATGCCCTTGAACTACGAACGAAAATCACCCTCGGCGTACCTATGTACGCCGTCGGGAGGGCTTTCTCGGCGTCGGGCTGCGCCCGCCGCCTGCGAGAGCTGATTTTCGTCCGTTCTGCACGATTTTTTCGGCCGGCCCCTTGATTTTACTTCAAATACTGTCAGAATTCAAAAATTCCGTCTGTTTCGTCCTTCATAAAGGCTTTTTCAAACTCGTCGCCGTCCAGCTTCTCGTTGTCCAACAGAGCCTGAGCCACGTTTTCCAGCTTGGCCATATTGGTGTTGAGCAGCTCTTCACAGCGCTTGTAGCACTCGTCGATGATACGCTTTATCTCCGCGTCTATCCGGGCGGCTACCGCCTCGCTGTAGCTCCGGCCCTCGCTGAAATCCCGACCGAGGAACACGTTGTGGTTTCCGTCGTCAAAGCTGACATAGCCCAGCTCGTCGCTCATGCCGTACTGGGTCACCATCTTGCGGGCGGTGTTTGTGGCGTGGGTCAGGTCGCTGGAAGCGCCGGTGTTGATCTCGCCAAAGACTATTTTCTCCGCCGCCCGTCCCGCAAGGCTCACGACTATGCTGTCCAGCATGGTTTCTTTATTTATATATGCCTTGTCATGGTCGGGCAGGTTCAGGGTAAAGCCGCCGGCCCGTCCGCGAGGGATAATGGACACCTGATGAACCGGATCTTGAGTTGGCAGCAGCCGGGTGATGACGGCGTGGCCGGCCTCGTGGTAGGCGGTCTGTTTTTTGTCCTTTTCCGTGTGCTTGCTGGACTTCTTTTCCGGGCCAATGACGGTCTTGAGCATAGCCTCGTCCATCTCGGTCATGGTGATTTTGGTCTTTCCCGCCCGGGCGGCCAAAATCGCCGCCTCGTTAAGCAGATTTTCCAGATCGGCGCCGGTAAAGCCGTAGGTGGTTTTCGCTATTTTTTCCAGCGAAACGCTGCTTTCGTCTATGGGCTTGTTTTTGGAGTGTACCTTGAGAATGGCCTCGCGGCCCTTCTGGTCGGGGTAGTTGACAACGACCTGACGGTCGAAGCGTCCCGGCCGCAGCAGCGCGGGATCCAGTATGTCGGGGCGGTTGGTGGCGGCTATCATGATTATGCCCTCGTTGGGAGCGAAGCCGTCCATCTCCACCAAAAGCTGGTTCAGCGTCTGTTCCCGCTCGTCGTGGCCGCCGCCGAGACCCGCGCCCCTCTGACGGCCCACGGCGTCTATCTCGTCGATGAAGATTATGGCGGGCAGAGACTTGCGGGCCTGCTCGAACAGGTCACGGACGCGGCTGGCGCCGACGCCCACAAACATCTCCACAAAGTCGGAACCGGAAATGGAGAAGAAGGGCACCTTCGCCTCTCCGGCAATGGCCTTGGCCAGCAGGGTCTTGCCTGTGCCGGGAGGGCCCACCAGCAGCACACCCTTGGGTATGCGGGCGCCGAGGTCAATGAATTTTCGGGGGTTTTTGAGAAATTCAACTATTTCTTGAAGCTCCTGCTTCTCCTCGTCGGCTCCGGCCACGTCCGCGAAGGTCACTCTCGGGGAGTTGCCGTCCCCGTCGACCTTGGCGTGGCTCTTGCCGAAGCCGCCGATGCCGTTGCGGCCGTTTATCTGGCGCATGAAGTAGAACAGAAAGGCCAGCGGCAGCACTCCCATCAGGATGTATCCGATCAAGCTCAGCCACCAACCGGAGTTGTCGGGCTCGGGAGTGGTGACTACAAGGCCGTTTTCAATCTGGGCGGTTATGTCGTCGCCGCAGGTGTAGTAAAGCATATCCCGCTTGGCCTCGACCTCGTGCTTTACGCCGTCGATGGTCGCCACACAGCTCGAGTCGTTGACTTCGAGCTCGGTGACCCGACCGGCCTTTATCTCGGTCACCAGTTGGGAAAATTTCATTTTTGGCTGCTCGGGGGCGCGGAACATATACAGGCATACCCCGATGAGCAGCAGGGTTATTATGAGATAGAGACTGATGCTCCTGACGGTTTTCTTCAAAGGTAAAAACCTCCTTATTTGGTGTAGATCTCGGGCTTAAGTACTCCCACGAAGGGCAGCTGGCGGTATTTGTAGGCGTAGTCCAGGCCGTAGCCCACCACAAACTCGTTGGGTATGTCGAAGCACATATATTTGACCTCCAGCGGGAAGACCCGCCGCTCCGGCTTGTCGAGAAAGCTGCATATCTCCACGGACTTGGCGCCCTTGTCCGCAAGATACTTCTTAACGGCGGTGAGGGTGCGCCCCGTGTCGACTATGTCCTCCACGATTATCACGTCCCGATCCCTGACGTCCAGCCCGCCCTTGCCGGTTCTGATGTCCACGTCGCCGCTGGATATTGAGGAATCGCCGTAGCTGGAGGCGTAGATAAAGCTGATGCCCACGGGAATGGTTATGGCCCGCATCAGGTCGGAGGCGAACATGAAGCTGCCGCTGAGGATGCAGAGCATGAGCGGCTCCCTTCCACGGTACTCGTCGCTGATTTTAGCCCCGATCTCGGTGACTTTGGCCTTTATTTCGTCCTCGGTTATGAGAACCCGCTCGATGACACTGTTGACGTTTTTAAATTCTTCCATTGTTCTCATTCTCCTTTATCTCTTTGTATTCTATGACAAGGAAGCTTTTCGCTTCCGGGTCAGCCTGATAGCGGGGACTTTTGCGGTATGGGGGGACGAAGATTATCTCCTCGCCTCTGGTTACCACCGGAATTCGGCCGCGCTGTGACAGAGGTATCTTTTGTTCGGTGAACAGATCCTGCAGCTTTTTGCTCCCGCCGCTTCGGAGCTTTATTTTGTCGCCGTCCAGCCTTGAGCGGACGGTAAAGGTGCCGAAGAGCTGATTTGGGTCAAAGACCGCGATACGTCCGCTTGTCCTCGGGGGATATTTGTCGGAGAGACTTATGGACAGCTCCCAGTTGTCGTGGCACAGGGTCTGGCCTATCCTCACGGTGTATGAAAAGCCCCTCTCGGAGGTGTGGCTCTGGCGGAGGACGGTGTAAAAGCTCCGCAGCACATAGGCGTCGCCGTTCAGATCCATGCGTTTTCCGGATGGCTTCGCGCATAGCTCCAAAAATGCGAGTATTTTTTCCTGGGTTATATCCTTCGCGCCCCAGTCCTCCAGCAGCCTTGCCGCCGCGCGGCGGGCGATGGGGGCCGGAGCGCCCAGTATGGCCGAGGTGGAATACTCGTCCGTGTCCACATAGGCCGAGGACAGCAGCTTTTCCGCCAGAGAGGCCAGATATTCCTCGTCCTCGGCAATGCTCCTGCCGCAGCTCACGATTTTTTCCACGGCGGAGGGCTGTATCTCCTCAAGCCGTGGGATTACCGTGTGGCGGATTTTGTTACGGGAGTAGCACAGTTGAGAATTTGAGCTGTCCTCCCGCCACATGACGGCGTTGTCCACCAGATATTCCTCGATTTCCTTCCTTGTGGCGTCCAGCAGGGGACGGATTATGCCGCCCCGCTTATAGCGGATGCCGCAGAGCCCCCTTGCCCCGCTGCCCCTCGCCAGCCGGAAGAGTATGGTCTCGGCGTTGTCGCTGAGGTTGTGGCCCGTGGCCACCTTGGCTCCGCCCAGCCGGGCCGAAAGCTCGTCGAAGAATTTGTAACGCTCCTCGCGCCCCGCTTCCTCGAGGCTCTGGCCCCGGGCCTTGGCGATGAGTCCCACATCCGCCCTTTTTCCGTAAAAGGGTATGCCCTTTATCTCGCACACGGTCTCCACAAATTGGGAGTCTCCGTCGCTCTCGCTGCCGCGCAGACAGTGGTTGAGGTTGGCCGCCGCAACCTTCAGGTCCATTTCGCCGGCCAGCCTGTTCATCAGGGCCAAAAGGCACATGGAGTCGGCTCCGCCGCTGACGGCGCAGATCACCGTGTCGCCCTTTTGAAGGAGGTCGTGGTCTTTTATTGTTTTTTTGAATTTTTCGTACAGCATGGCGGTCTCCTGCTAAGTAAAATTGTCCGTTATTCCATAGCCAGGTCGGTAAACTTGGTATATTCGCCCCTCCAGGCCAGCTTGACCGTGCCGACGGAGCCGGAGCGGTTCTTCGCGACGATGCACTCCAAAATGTTGGCGGCTTCGGCCGGCTCCGCGTCGCTGTCGGAGGCGGGGTTGTACAAAAGCAGCACTATGTCCGCGTCCTGCTCGATAGAGCCGCTTTCACGCAGATCGCTGATTTTCGGGCGGCGCTTTTCGCTTTCCGCCGCGCGGTTCAACTGAGAAAGGGTGACTACCGGCACGTTCAGCTCCTTGGCCATGATTTTCAGCGAGCGTGAGATCTCTCCCACCTCGGTGGTGCGGTTGCTGCCGCGTCGGCCGCTGTGCATGAGCTGCAAATAGTCTATGACTACCAGCCCAAGCCCCTTTTCCATTTTCAGACGGAGACACTTGGCCTTGATCTCGGCCACCGTGATGCCGGCGGTGTCGTCGATGTATATGGGAGCGGTGACGATGTCCTTAAGGACGTGAGA
Organism: uncultured Clostridia bacterium; assembly: GCA_947630975.1. Classification (GTDB taxonomy): domain Bacteria; phylum Bacillota; class Clostridia; order UMGS1883; family UMGS1883; genus JAFLUQ01. The sequence continues at coordinate 15,962 of CANRJP010000019.1, read as the reverse complement.
AAGGCGGCTCATCTCCTCGGCTTCCACATTGCCGGTGCGCAGCTTACCCAGTTCCACAAGAGCCTCGCTGGACAAAATTCGGTTCACGAGCTGTTCCTTGCTCATTTCCATGGAGAAGATAGCGGCGGTGGCCTTGTGCCTTATGGCCGCGTGTTCCACAAAGTTCAGGGCCAGACTGGTCTTGCCCACGCCCGGACGGGCCGCGACGATTATCAGGTCGCTGTTTTGCAGCCCGGCGGTGTAGTTGTCCAGTCCGGAAAAACCTGTGGGTATGCCGGTGACCTTGCCGTTGCGTTTTTTCATCTCTTCGAGGATGGCCATGGCGCTCCTGACCACGTCGCCTATGTGGTAAAAGCCTTTTGAACTCCGCTTTTCGCCTATGTCAAAGATGAGCTGTTCGCTCCGATCCAGTATGGTGCCGGCCTCCTCCTCGTCCTTCGAGCTCATGTCCACGATGGCGCTGCCGGCCTCTATCAGGCGGCGGAGAAGAGTCTTTGACTGGATTATATCTATATAGTGCTTGAGGTTTTCGGTGGTATATACGCCCTCCATTATCTTGGTGAGGTAGCTTATTCCGCCGATGCTGTCCAGTTTTTCGCCCAGCTCGCCGGAGACTGTCACCAGATCCACCGGCCTTCCGGTAGAAAACAGTTTGCCTATTACGTTAAAGACCGTTTTGTGGGCCGTGACGTAAAGGTCGTCCTCCGTCAGAGCCTCCATCACCGCACCGAGCGCGTTTTCATTGAGCATGGCGCTGGCCAGCACGGCCTGCTCGGCCTCAAGGCTGTAGGGCATACTTACGCCTATGGGAGAGTCCATTACTCTCACCTCCGATGTGAATATGTTAAATTATTCAGGAGTAACGGTCACGGTGACCTTGGCCGAGATCTCGGGATAGAGCTTTACCTCCACGGTGCGGTCGCCTATGGTCTTTATGCCGTCGGGGAGGACGATTTTTTTCTTGTCGACCACGTGGTGGAGCTGCATCTTTATGGCGAGAGCCACGTCCTGTGAAGTGATCTTGCCGAAGAGCTTGCCGCCCTCGCCGGCCTTGGCGGTGAGAACCACCTTGCCGCTTTCCAGAGCGGATTTCGCCTCAAGCGCCGCCTGTCTTTCCTGCTCCTTGTGGTAGGCCGCGGCGTCGTTCTTGCCCTTAAGCTCGTTGATAACGCCCTTGGTGGCCTCCTTTGCCAACCCTCTCGGCAGCAGGAAGTTACGGGCGTAGCCGTCGCTGGCGTTGACAAGCTCGCCCTTTTTGCCGTGACCCTTAACGTCGGCTAAAAGTACAACCTTCATATTTAAATCATCCTTTCAATTTTTGTCGTTTACGGCGCTGTGGCCGGTATGCCTGATTGGGATCAGGAATGTTTTTCAAAGTATTCGTCTATGGCTCTGTTCAGGCGGGAAACGGCGTTCCCCACGAACATACGCTTCATTTTGGCTGCCGCCGCCAGAGCGTGACCGCCGCCGCCCAGAGCCTCGGCTATGAGCTGAACGTTTATCTCGCCAAGGCTGCGGCAGCTTATGCGGGCATCGTCGCCGTCTCTGCACACCACAAAGGTGGCCTTTACGTCCTCAATGTCCAGCAGGGAATCCGCTGCCTGGGCCACGATGCTGGCGGGCACCTCCTCGAAGCTGACGGAGATGCAGACGCCACGACCGTCGATTTTCGCCGCCTGTATCAACTCGGTCCTCAACCGGTAGTCGTCAAGGCTTTCCCGGAAGAACTGCTTTACCTTCATGGTGTCCACGCCCGCGTTCCGCAGATAGGCCGCCGCCTCAAAGGTTCGGGCGCTGGTTTTAAGCACAAAATTTTTGGTGTCCAGCACAATACCGGCGTAGAGAGCCGTGGCGTCGATGGTGGACAGGTTGAGCCCGCCGTCCATGTACATGAGTATCTCCGTCACCATCTCGCAGGTTGATGAGGCCGCCGGCTCGTGATAAATCAGCTCGCAGCCCTCTATGAAGCTTTCGCTTCTGCGGTGGTGATCCAGCAGCACCTTGTGCTTCGCCGTGTCCGCCAGATCGGGCATTTCTGTCAGTGAAGCCCGATGGGTGTCGCAGATTATCAGCAGAGTGTTTTCGGTCATGTAGTCACGGGCCTGGCTCCTGTTGATAAAGAGTCCGTCGTGATAGTGGTTGCGGTCTATGGTGTCCACGATGGCCTTTACGGCGGAATCGCCGGTGTTAAGCAGAATGCGGCAATCCCTGTTCAGATGGGCGGCAGCCGCGGCAAGACCTATCGCCGCGCCGACGGCGTCGGCGTCTGCGTCCTGATGGCCCATTATCAGCACGTTTTCGGAGGAGTGTATGTGCTCCTTCAGGGCCGTAGCCATTACTCTGGCCTTGACGCGGGTGCGCTTTTCCACCTCCTTGGCGGTGCCGCCAAAGTAGGAGAACTTGCCTCCGTCGCAGATAACGGCCTGGTCGCCGCCCCTGCCGAGAGCCATATCCAGCGCCATACGGGCGTAATTGTCGGACTCGGCCACCGTATCGCCCCCGAGACCCACGCCTATGCTGAGAGTGGGGGGCGCCATGGCTACGAGATTTAAGTTTTTAAGGTCGTTCAGTACGGAAAAACGCTCATCCTCGATTTTTTTCAGGCTGTCGTTGGACAGGACGGTCACATAGCGATCCCGTTCCAGCTTGCGGATAAGGCCGCCGTGGCCGTTGACCCAGCCCACAAGGATGCGGTCGATGGATGCGGTGAGCTCGAGCTGCTCGTTCTCGCCGGCTTCGGCCACGGTTTCGCCGTAGTTGTCGATGGTGATGTTCATAACAACGGGCCGAACGCCCCGGGAGAGCTGCTTGAGGCGGTTCATGTCGGTGACGTTCTCGAAATAAAGTATCAGGGCCGGCTTGTCGGGGTCGGTCTCGCTGACGATGGTGGGGATTATCTTGTATTCCATGCCGTTGTGAGCGACGCTGAGAGAGTGGCCGCCCTTGTCGGCCATTATGCTCTCCACGCTGACCTCGGGAAAGATCTCGTTGAGCTTTTTGCCGAAATCCCCCCTGTAAAAAGCCTCGTTGAAGGGCGTGTTGTACCAGGCGAAGCTGCCGTCTATCTTCACTCCGGCGATAGGGTCGGGAATATTGAACATGAGCTGGCTGCTTTTTGTCAGAGCCTCGTCGGAAAAACCCTCAAAGTAGCGCTTCATTTTCTGAACCATGCTGTAACGCTCCAGCAGATGGTGTACCAGCATGGCGATGGAGCTGGCGAAGAGTATGCAGCCCGAAAGCAGACTTTCACGCACGGTAAAGACCGCGCAAATCAGCACTACCGCTATATAAATATACGGGGAAATCTTTGCAAGCAGGCTCAGAACCTTGTCGGATCCTTTCATGACGCCGCGGTCACCTTCTTTCTGACGGAAACAAAGCAGTCCACAATGCCCAGCAGGGCGTAAAGAATAAAAATGTTGGCGAAGGGCAGAAAGGCCGAAAGGGCCAGACCTCCGAATATGATGAGGGCGTGTAAGGCTATTCTGGCAAAAAGTCCCTTTACCTTCCGCCGCAGGAGAAATTCTATCAGGCTCATTCCGGCGGCGAAGGCCAGCGCTCCGAAAACGATGAAGCCGTTGACGCCCACCAGCTTAACCGTGTCCGACGGAACGAACAGCAGCGCCAGCATAGCGCCCCCGAAGCAGAGGGAGGGAATGCTAAGTCTAATGAAAGCGAATGAATGGCCGTTGTCCAGGGGCGTCTGCCGCAGTGCGCGGGAGACCATCCACATGGCGATGTAGCCCGCCAAAATGCAGCTTATGACGATGTATGCGGGGACGCAGCTTTTCAGGCCGTCGCTGAGCATATCCATAAATTGGGACACGTCGATGTCGACTCCCGACGCGGCTAACTGAGCCTCGTAGGAGGCGGACATACGGTCCAGCTCCTCCTGAACGCCGGAAAACATATAGTCGGCCACGCTTAGACCGGCCTCGTTTGCCGAGTGGCCGAGCTGCAATATATTGCCCAGACCGTAGCCCACCGCGGTGAGCAGCAGACCGGTGGAAAAGCTCCTTCCGGTTACCGCCGACACGGTGCAGAGGGCCGCCCCGAGGGCGAGCTGTAAGGCGAAAAATCCGCCGTAGGCCGCTCCGTAGCCGCAGAAGGCGCAGATCAGCCCTCCCAATGCGGAGGTCACGAGGATGGATACCCCGCCGTAGACTTCGCCTTTCAGCACGGTGTTCATCACCATGTTCTGGACACAGAAGCAGAAGGACAGCATGGGCAGACCCAGCAATAGGGGCAGAAGGGACACCATCGTCCGCATGACTGTGAACATCGTGTAGTTGTTGTCGTTCATCAATAAAACCTCGTTTGTTTATCCGGCGTTCACTTTTGGCAGCCGGAACTCGTCTATCTTCCTTGGCAGCTCGGGCGCCAGTTTAGCCGTTTCTCTGTCGAAAAACAGCTTCAAGCGGTTGTCGGAATATTTTTCGCCCAGAACGGAGTTTACCTCTCTGAAGTCCGGAATCAGGTGGGCGGTTAAGATTATGTCGGCGGTTTTGGTGTCGAAGCGGCCCGTTATCGAGCAGTCCGACACATAACGGCTCCGGCGGATGACCTCGGCCAGCTCCTCGGGAAAAATGGGCGTGCCGTCCTTGCCGTAAAGCATATTTTTCTTTTTGCCCCGCAGCTCGAGAGTGCCGTCCTCGGACAGAGAACCCACGTCCCCGGTGGGGAAGCCGTCGGCGAAGTCGGTCTTTCCGTTGAAATAGCCTATGGGCACCCGTTCGCCGCTGACCCGCAGCTCGCCCATGCCGCCGGAAATGGGGGAGGGAACGCTTAGCTCCGCCAGCGGGAGCAGTTTTTTCCACGCCGAGTCGCTGACGGCCAGCGGCCCGCATTCGGCGGTGAAGTAATAGCTCCTTACCTCCATGCCCCAGTCCGTGAAGCGCAGGGCGCTGTCCCGCTCGGGATAGCCTCCGCCGCAGATTATGAGCCGCAGCCTGTCGCCGATGAGCCGCCGCACCCGGCGGTGCATCCGCTTGCCAAGGTCTATGCCCAGCACCCGCCCCACTCTGTCAAAAAGGCTGTACATGGCTATGGCGGTCTTGCTGAGCTTCTGCTCCGAACGGAACCGCAGGGAGCGCTCGAGATTTCTCAGCCGCTGGGGAGTACAGGTGATGGCCGTGGCGCCGGATTCGGCGATTACTCTTGTTACGCCCCGCTTTTCTCCCCGGCGGACAAGGCCGCAGCCCGCCGACAGCGGGAGCAGCAGCCCCATGACGCAGTCGAAGGCGTCGCCCCAAACCGATGGGCAGAGAAAAGTGTATGAGCCTGCCTCGACCGAATGGGAAACTGAGGCCAGCGACGAGCATATATTTTGATGAGAGAGCATAACCGCCTCCCCGTCGGGGGTGGGGAACAGATAGGCCGGCGACGAGGGATCCGCCGGGTCGAAACCGCCGTCGCCGCCGGATGGCTCCGCCAGCACCTCCAGCCCGGTCACTATCTTCAGCTCCGGCATATGCTCCCGTATATAGGGAACGGCGTCGGCATATTTTGTAGGAAGGAAAAGCACCCCGGCCTCATACTTTGCGGTCAGACCGCAGAGCTCGGCCTCCGAAAGGCCCGAACCCAGAGGGATAAAGGGACAGCCGGCCATAAGACTGCCGAACATGGCGGCCAAACCGGCGTAGCTGACCTCGCCGCAGATGGCGGCGGGACGGCCCTCCGTCCCCAGCCTTTTTATTATGGAGGCGGCTGTACGGGAATCCCTCAGGAGATCGTCAAAGGTGCGGGTTTCTCCACCCCGTTCAATGAAGGCGGTATTTCCCGGGAAATTTTGAGCCGCCAGCTCGAGAATGCCGGCCACTGTCCGCGTCACTGTCCTCACTCCTTCCGGTATTGAGCATACATGATTATTATCATAGTATAACATAAATTTTTAAGGTTGTAAAGACTTTTCTTTAAATATTAATTTAATGAAACGGGGCGGTTCTGTGGCGAAACGCAGTTCGGATTTCAGACAGAAGGAGGTCATAAGCATTACGGAGGGCAGGAGGCTGGGCTTCGTCAGCGACGTGGAGATAGATTTTGAGCGGGGCGTCATAGAGTCCATAATCATTCCGGGGCCGAGCCGCTTTTTCGGACTTTTCGGCTCGGGCGAGGATGTGCGCGTCCCCTGGGAGAACATATATAAGATAGGGGAGGATCTTATACTCGTAAAAACCTTGACATGAGGGCCGAAAAGGTGTATAATAAGAAAAAACCGTAAGGGAGGGGAACGTCCGTGAAAAAGGCCGCCGCCGTGCTGATGACCGTCTTGCTTCTGGCCGGTCTTTTTTCCGTGCCGGCCGGGGCCGAAACGGTCTTTATTCAGCCAGGCCGGTACGTCAGGCTGGGCAGCTACATGGGAGAACCCATACTCTGGCGCTGCGTCGGACAGGACGAAAACGGACTTCTCCTTATCAGCGAGAGCATTCTTTGCTTCAAGGCCTACTCCTCCGGCTCGTCCCGCTGGGATAGGTCATGGCTGAGAACATGGCTTAACAGCGGGGACGGAGCCGTCGACTGGGGCGGCGATCCTCCCGACGCGGAGCATTCCGACGGCAACGCTTACGCCGCCGAGCCGGGCTTCCTCGCGGGCTTCACTCCGGAGGAGAGGGCCGTTATCAGGCCGGCGGTAAATAAGAGCGTGCTAAACGAGTCCGATATTGCCGCCGCCGACGTGGGGGAGGAGATCCACCTCTATAACTCCACCGGTCAGGTGCGGAAATCCATCCAGAACTATGACGCGGCTTACGGCGTCACCACCGAGGATCTGGTGTTTTGCCCAAATATTATCCAAATGGAGCTGATAATGGCCAATTACCCCACCGAATTTATCGCCGCGCCCACCGACGCCGCTCTGGCTCAGACCGGCAACATAAAGAATTTCGAGAGCTTGAGCAACAGCTATTACTGGCTTCGGGACAGCCTTGGCAACGCCGATTTCACCGAGTCGGTACGCTGTGTTTACCCCGACGGGCGGCTGCTCTTTGCCGACGCTTTTGAAAGCTCCGTCGGCGTCCGTCCGGCCCTTTATATTTCCGCCGAGATATCTGTTGTCAGCGGCACAGGCTTCAAAAACACGCCCTACGCCGTGACCGGGGACATAGTTTCACAGCCTTTGGCGGCGGGCAGCCCGCTGAACGACGTCAGCCGTGTCTCCGCGTCCGGCCCGCTGGCCGAGGTCACCGAGGGGGACTATCTGATAATGGGCCGCTACAATGGGGGAGAGATGCTCTGGCGCTGTGTGGACGTAAACGAAAACGGCCCGCTGATGCTCAGCGAGCGCATAATAAGCTTCAAATCCTTTGACGCCGTAGGCAAACACGGCGGCGCGAACCGTAACAAATACGGCAGCGACAACTGGGAAATGTCCAACATCCGTCACTGGCTCAACTCCCTTGAGGGGCAGGGGGCCAAGGAATGGCCCTGCGGGAACGCCCCCACCTCCGACCGCTGCGAAGGCAGTAACGGCTATTCTGCCGAAAAGGGCTTCCTGACGTGCTTTACACCGGAGGAAAGGCGGCTGCTCCGCACCGTAAGGCTGAAAACCGTCGTCAACCCCGCGGACATAGACGAAAACACCGTGGGAACCGAACCCATGGAGTCTCTGCGCAACGTGAACGATCGGGGGAATTACGACCGTGCCTACGCCGCCTATACCGAGGACACAGTCTTTCTCCTGAGCTTGGAGGAGGCCGGTCGGGTCAAGACCGACTTCGGCAACTTTCTGACGGCAAGTCCCACAGCCGCCGCCGTAAACCTGAACGAGGCGGCCGAGGACAGTCTTTCCGCCGACGTTTCGGCCATGTGGTGGCTCAGGGACGCGGACGCGGGCGTCGACTGCAACGTCCGCGCCGTGACGCCGGACGGCTGGATACACTCCATTCCCGCCTGCCGCCCGTCTGGCGGGGTCAGGCCGGCGTTTTACCTGAATATGGACACGGCGGAATTCCTTTCCGGCGACGGCAGCCGCGACGAGCCCTACCGGGTGGAGGGGCACACCTTCGGGGAGTGGAGTACCGAGACGGAGCCGGGCTGCGATGAGCCGGGCCTCCGTATACGCCGGTGTCTGACCTGCGGCGACAGCGAGGAGAGCACTATCCCCGCCCACGGCCACCGCTTCGGCGAAAAAACCGTTGTGAGCCGGGGCCTTGGAGGCACGGTGCTGAAAGCTGTCTGCGCAGACTGCGGAGAGATATACACGGAAAAAAAAGCGGCCCTCTGGCCGATACCGGCCGGACTTGCCGTTTTTGCGGCCGCAACGGGGTGGCTGATAATAAAACGAAAAAAGGATGATACAGATGGGACTTAACGATACGCCATCAGCCGAGAGAATACACATAGGCTTTTTCGGACGCCGCAACGCCGGCAAGTCCAGCCTTGTCAACGCCGTCACCGGTCAGGAGCTGGCCGTGGTGTCCGACATAAAGGGCACCACCACCGACCCCGTGTATAAGGCCATGGAGCTTTTGCCCCTTGGCCCGGTGATGATAGTTGACACACCCGGCATAGACGACGAGGGCGAACTTGGCCGCCTACGGGTGAAAAAGGCGGTGCAGGTCCTCAACAAGGTCGACATCGCCGTTTTGACAGTCGACGCGGCCGAGGGCCTCGCCGACACCGACCGTGAACTTATAGACGCTTTCAAAAAAAAGGACGTGCCCTACATCATCGCCGTAAACAAGAGCGACCTCGGCCCCACGGCTGTGGTGGGCAGTAATGTTATGGCCGTCAGCGCCCTCACCGGTCAGGGCATACATGAGCTTAAGGAAAGACTGTCGGTGATGGTCAGGACGGACGGGGAAAAGCTGCGCATAGTGGGCGACCTCATCAGCCGCGACGATGTTGTGGTGCTGATAACGCCCATAGATTCCGCCGCCCCCAAGGGACGGCTTATCCTGCCCCAGCAGCAGACCATAAGGGACGTGCTGGAGGCCGGAGCCGCCGCCGTGGTCGTGCGCGAGACCGAGTACAAAAACGTCCTGGGCTCGCTGGCGAAAAAACCGGCTCTGGTCATAACCGACAGCCAGGCCTTTGCCCTTGCCGCCGCCCAGACGCCGGACAGCATAAAGCTGACCTCCTTTTCCATCCTGATGGCCCGGTACAAGGGACTTCTGGACACCGCCGTCCGGGGAGCCGCCGCCATGGACTGCCTGAAGGACGGGGACAGGGTGCTGATCTCCGAGGGGTGCAGCCATCACCGCCAGTGCGACGACATCGGCACGGTAAAAATTCCCCGCTGGCTCCGTGAACACACGGGCAAGGAGCTTGATCTGCGCTTCACCTCCGGCCGTGAGTTCCCCGAGGATCTCAGCTCCTACGCCCTTGTGATACACTGCGGCGGCTGTATGCTCACCGAGCGGGAGGTCAAATACCGTATGAAGTGCGCCGTGGATCAAAACGTGCCCATTACCAACTACGGCGTGGCTATTGCCCATATGCACGGCATACTCAAGCGCAGCCTTGAAATCTTCCCCGACCTGTGCGGGCTGGTATAATACTAATCCCAGGTTAAAAATAAATATGCAAGTTAATTATGGTAACAATGACAGATAAAAAAGGCTTCCCCATCGTCGTCGCAAGCTCCATATCGTCCGTTCCGTTTTTTCAAACCGGAACGGGACTCATTACGCTGCTCCTCCTCTCCCCACAAACAACTTCGTTGTTTGTGGGGCCCCGTAAGCTGTCGGCGAAGCCGACTGATGAGGTGTAGGACGCGAAGCGTCCGTTGTAAAACACACTCGGTAAAACTAACGCCGCCTACGGCGGCTACACCTCATCCGGCACTTCGTGCCACCTTCTCCTCAAGGAGAAGGCTTTGTCCTTGTCATTGTTAACTTAATGCGGTTCACCACCAGACTATGACTGTCCCCTCAAAGGAGAAGGCTTTATTAGACGCTTTTTTAATTGGGATTAGTATTAAAACGATACCTCCTCGGCGCTGATGATTTCGCCTTTTTCCATATCTATTTTTAAATCATAAGTCACATAGTCATCTCCGTCTCCTTCACCGGACGCTACGCACCGTATCGAGAAAACCGACCCGTCCAGTGACGGCGCGACTGAGGAGGGTAAGCTTCTGCCCCGCTCGGCATCCAGATCGAGTATATTCAAGGAGTACAGCTCGTCCATAAGGTCTATGCTTTTTTCTTCCTGACCGCGCTTGCCCCAGATAAAATCCGTCTGTCCGTTAAAGGTGTTGGCGTGATAGCCGACATAACATTCGTCGTTGTATATATAATATGTCTGCCAGGCACGGAAGGACGACCATATATAGTCTTCGTTCCACACCGGTCTGAAAGCGTCGCGGCTGTCGATAACAAGACCGCTGTCGTTGTCGAATGAGTAATCCCAGCCGAAGCTTTCATGCGCAAACTTCCATGTGAGAGGGAAATACGTTATGTCGCGGAAATTGAGTATGGGATATTCCTCGGCATTGTTGTCGAGGAAACGGGCCGCTCTTATCTCGTTGACGGCAATATCGTAATCAGCTATCAACGCCGTGTAGCTCGGCTTATTGTTGGGGCTGTCGGAGACGTCGGGCACAAGGGTGTCCGTCCGCGTACCGCTGTTGCCGATGAAAAATGTCATGTTCGGAGTCTCAAGCCGGGGCGTCCTGTCGCCAAATCTTGTTTTCAGACCCATAAATTGAGTGAGATTGTATGTCATGGGAATATACGTTATACCGTCATACACGATAAGGGGATATTCGCTGTTGACATTGTCAATTTTTTCTCCGTTTAAGGTTATGTCAAAATTGGGTATTGTCACCGTCACCTCTTCCGCGGCGTAAGACGTCACGGAAAACATCATACATATTACTGCGAGTGAGAAAAATGCCATTAATTTTTTCATGTAAAAAATCCTTTCTGCTAAAACCTTTTGTCAAATTTGTTGAAGCTGTTGACCGGCTTGCGGCTGATTTAAAAGAATAACGTTGGCTGATATGTGCAAGGCGTGCTCCGATTATTTTACAGGATACACAAGGCTGACGGAAGCGGTCTCGGCTATGTAGTCCACCTTGGCGCCCAGCTCCTCGGCCACTATCCGCACGGGCACATAGAGCGTACCGTTGATCATTCTGGCGCAGGGCACCGTGGGAACGTAGTAGCCCTCGTCCCTGTTTTTGCGCATACCCACCAGATTTGGCAGTATTTCCAGCACGGTCTCGCCGTCAGTCACTGTGGCCACGAAGTTTTCCGCGTCCCAGTCCACGCTGTACCCCAGCTCTCGGAACACGTCGAGAGGCACCAGCGTCCGCCCGTTGTAGGCGTAGCACTTTCCCGACCATGCGCTGGCCGCTCCGTTGACCGTAAGGCCAAGCTTGAGACCGTTCAGCTCATAGCCGCCGTAAAAGCCCGCCTCGTCGTCAAAATAAAAGGCCGGCTGTTCGTAGAATGTGCCGTCTCCCCGCTCCTCTATGCCGCTGGAGTAGAGGGAGCAGTCATACAGCCCGAAGGTCTTTTCAAGGTCGCCCTCGTTAAAGTCGTAACGGCGGCAAAACTCCTCGATCTTCGGCGCGATCTCCTCACGTACGTCATACTCTGCGGCCAAAGCCGCGCCTGAGCCGAGGGTGAGAGCCGAGGCCGTGAGGGCGGCTGTTTTGTCATCATCTGCAAAAAAGTCTTTAAGTTTATTTACAAGTGCAAATTTGGCGGCGGTCATTTCGTCCGTCTCGGTGTCTGTCGCCGTGGCAATTCCGCAGCTTATGATAGCTTGAAGCTCGTCCGTGTGTGCAAGCTTGGCGGCGAGTTCCTCGTCTGACATTTCGCCACCGTATACGAATAGGTCTTTAAGTTCATTCGCAAGTTCGAGTTTGGCGTCGGCCGCCTCGTCTGTCGCTGTGATAATTCCGCTGCTGGCGAAAACCGGCACGCAGGACAAAATAACGGACGCAGATGTCAGGGCGCAAATAAATTTTTTCAAAGTTAATCTTCCTTTCTTTTTTTGTACGCTCTTATTAATTAAAACGTTTTAAATTCCCAAAATCGGACAAATTTTTTTAAAATTTTTGCCCGATTTCGCAATTTTGTAGAAAATGCACAAATTTTGCGATGGCCTTTGTGCAATACCGCAAAAGCGCGGTGTCATTTATTTTTTTTATTGTTCCGCAACCGCAATATTTTCCGCGATTTTGAGCATTGTATCTTTGGAGATATTGCCGTAAATATTGTATGGCAATTCACCGTCAGTCCAAGTGAGGGAGTTGCGGGTGTCTTTTTCAAGATATATTGCCTCATAGCCGTTTACTTCGGTTTCTTCATATTTCGCGTTCTCTGTGTCAAGTATGGTAGTACCTCCGGAAAGTATTGAAAAACAGAACCATAAATCGTTGTTTTCAAAGTATAAAATTTCGGTGTAGGTCATAGCTTTGCTTTTCACGCATTCAAAATCATTCGGAATGTAGTTCAAAGTAACAAATTTTCCCGCATAAGATGTATGCGGCTCGTCATTTAATTTAAATGTAACTTTTGAGCCAAGAGCATTACTGTTGAACGTAAAATCAAAAAATTTTTCCCTCAGCGCCTCAACACTCATGACTATCCCCCCCCCGAGGCAGATAACGGCGGCCAGCATAAAGCAGGCGGCTCTCATTATCCTTACGGGCAGGGGTCGTCTTTGGGCGCGTCTTATCGTGCGCAGTATCCTGCGGCGGGCCCTCGGCGACATCCCCGGCGCGTCGGCCGGCACGGTTAGCTCCGCCCCCAGCTCCTCGGCGGCGGCTTTTGCCGCTTCCGTCAATAAAATCATACGGATGTCCTCTGTTTTGTCTGTCTCATCCATACACATACGCCTCCAATCTTTTACGGAGCAGCGCCTTCGCCCGGGCGTAACGCTTCTTCACGGTCTCGGCGCCCACGCCGAGGATGGCGGCTGTCTCCGCTACTGTGTGGCCGTAAACAAAGTGCATCAGGAACGCATCCCGGTTAGGGGACGGCAGAGCCTTGACGGCCTCGATGATTTTTTCGCGCATTTCGCCGTTGAGAACGGCGTCAAGGGGCAGAATGTCTCCCTCGGGCGGCGGAATGTCCGCGAAATCGTCCGCAGTATCCTCCGAGCCGACCTCCCGACCGGCCTCGGCGGCGTTCTTTTTCAGTATGTCAAAGCATACTCTCCTGCAAATTACGGCAAGATAATTTTTTGTCATGTTGATGTTCTCTCCGCTGACCTTGTCGATATTTTCCAACATACGGACAAAGGTCTCCTGTACGGCGTCGTCGGCAAGAAAACGATCCTTCAGGATGCCCGCGGCTATGTTGTACACCGTATTTCCGCAGGCCTCGCATATCGCTTCGGCCTTTTTCCGCTGCCGGCGGTCTATCGGGGGGAGCACCGGCTTCCTTTTCATTGATCTCGCCTCCAAAACACGTGCTTCTATTAATTATAACGGTTCGGAAGGGGTAAACGGGTAAAGTTTTTTTAACTTTTTTAAAATTTTTTTAAAATGAGAATAATTTAAAAAATGGGGAACCGGCCGGTTCCCCATTTTGGTATTGAGCTTTTTACGCGCCGACGGTCTGTGCGGAACGGATAACTATCTTCCCGTCCTCGGCGGCCACGGCGACGCGGTCGCCGGACTTAACCTTGCCGTCCAGCATTTCCTCGGCGAAGAGATCCTCCACCCGGCTCTGAATGGCCCGGCGAAGGGGACGGGCGCCGTACACGGGGTCGAAGCCCTCCTTCGCCAGCAGTTCGAGGGCGGAGTCCTCGAACTCGCAGGTGATGCCGTTGGCCGCCAGACGCTTGTTGAAGCCCTCCAGCAGGATGGCGGCGATGCGCTTGATGTCCTCGTCGGTGAGACGGTTGAAAACGATTATGTCGTCCACGCGGTTCAGGAACTCGGGACGGAAAGCCTTTTTCAGCTCGTCCATGACGCTCTTTCTTATGTCTTTGTTTACATCCTCGGCCTTTTCGCCGGTGCTGAATCCCAGGCTCTTGGGCTCGGTGATGTTTCTGCCGCCGATGTTGCTTGTCATGATTATGACCGTGTTCTTGAAGTCCACCTTCCGGCCCTGACTGTCGGTGAGACGGCCGTCGTCCAAGATTTGCAGCATCATGTTGAACACGTCGGGGTGGGCCTTTTCGATTTCGTCAAAGAGCACCACGCTGTAAGGCTTGCGGCGGATCTGCTCGGTGAGCTGGCCGCCCTCCTCAAAGCCCACGTACCCCGGAGGCGAACCGATGAGCTTGGAGACGGAGTGCTTCTCCATGTACTCGCTCATATCGACCCTTATCATGGCGTTTTCGTCGCCGAACAGAGCCTCGGCCAGAGCCTTGCACAGCTCGGTCTTGCCCACGCCGGTTGGGCCGAGGAAAATGAAGGAGCCTATGGGACGCTTGGGGTCTTTCAGGCCCACGCGCCCTCGGCGCACGGCCTTTGATACGGCTGTCACGGCCTCGTCCTGACCCACTACCCGCCTGTGGAGCACTTCCTCCAGATTGCGGAGCCGTTCGCTCTCCTCCTCGGCCAGCTTGCGAACGGGTATGCCCGTCCACTGGGAGATTATGTCCTCTATCTCCGCCCGGCCTATGGAGAGGGTCTTTCCGTCGCCGCTGTGCTTCCAGTCGTCCTTTTTGTCCTCCAGCTCGGCCCGCAGCGCCCGTTCGGCGTCGCGAAGGGCGGCGGCCCGCTCGAATTCCTGATTGTTGATGGCCACGTCCTTTTCCGCCGAGGCGGCAGAAACACGGGCCTCCAGCTCCTTCAGCTCCTCGGGCATGGTCAGGGAACCCAGCCGCGCCCGGCTGCAGGCCTCGTCGATGAGGTCGATGGCCTTGTCGGGCATGAAGCGGTCGGTGATGTAGCGGCTGCTCAGCTTTACTGCGGCGCTTATGGCCTCGTCGGTTATTTTTACGCTGTGATGGGCCTCGTATTTCTCACGGATGCCCCTGAGTATCTTTTCGGTGTCCTCCTGCGATGGCTCGCCCACGGTCACGGGCTGGAAGCGGCGCTCCAGGGCGGCGTCCTTTTCCACGTACTTGCGGTACTCGTTGAGGGTTGTGGCGCCGATTATCTGCATTTCTCCACGGGCCAGATTGGGTTTAAGTATATTGGCGGCGTCCACGGCGCCTTCGGCGGCTCCCGCGCCGATTATGGTGTGGAGCTCGTCGATGAAGAGTATGACGTTGCCGCTCTTTACGACCTCGTCCATGGCCTTTTCCAAGCGCTCTTCAAATTCGCCCCGGTACTTGCTGCCCGCCAGAAGGCCGCCCATGTCGAGGGACACTATCCGCTTGTCGCGGAGAAGCTCCGGCACGTTGCCAGCGGCTATCTCCTGCGCCAGACCCTCTACCACGGCGGTTTTGCCCACGCCGGGCTCGCCGAGCAGCACGGGATTGTTCTTGGTGCGGCGGGAAAGTATCTGGGTCACGCGGGCGATCTCCTCCTCGCGTCCGATAACGGGGTCGAACTTGCCCTCCCGCGCCATGGCGGTCAGGTCGCGGCCATACTTGTCCAGAGTGGGGGTCTTGCTTTCTCCGCCGCCCTCCTGACCGCGGACGCTCCGATATGCCCGGGCGATGTCCTCCTCCATCTGGGACAGCTTGTCGGCGTTTACGCCCAGTGAGCGGAGAATACGGTTGGCGGAGCAGTCGCTGTTCTTGGCTATGGCTAAGAGAATGTGCTCGGTGCCGATGAGCCTCGAACGGAAGCTGTAGGCTATGTCCGCGCTGAGCTGCAGGCACTGCTTGGTTCGGGGCGTGAAGCCCGCGAACCGGCTCTGGTTGTAGTAGGTGGAGCCGTACTGCTCGATGCGGTGTTCCACCGCCTCAAGAGTGACGCCCCACTTCTTGAAAAACTGCTGAGTCAGGCCGCTGCCCTCCATAATGAGACCGCAGAGCAGATGCTCGGTGCCCACGTAGCCCGAGCCCATCTTTTCCGCCTCGGACTGGGCGAGAGAGATGGCGGTCTGGGCCTTTTCGGTAAAATTGTATCTGTTGTTCTCCATCATGAGAAATCACTCTCCTTT
>CANRJP010000018.1 GCA_947630975.1 uncultured Clostridia bacterium | reverse complement strand
ATAAATTAGTTGTTCGTATGCTTCCCAAAAGGTTTATGCGTCAGTGCGTAAAGTTGATGCTTGTTAAACTGAAAATTATTCGGGGGGGGGGATATAGGATAGCCGTCGGTCGTATTGAATGATAAAGCGTGAATGATAAGCAAAATATGAATGGTGCGAGGTTGGCTACATGAAGGTCTTAATTATAAATACCGTGCGTTTTCGGCTTAATGGCATAACATCGGTTATAATGAACTATTATCGTCAAATGGACAAAGAAGGGATACAAATTGATTTTGCGGTAGTGAATGAAATATGTGATGAATATAGAGCAGAATTGGAAGGTAACAGATCAAGAATATTTAATATTGGTCCCAAAAAAAATGTTTTCAAATATACCGCAAACCTTAACGGATTGATAAAAAAAGAACATTATAATGTCGTACATATTCACGGCAACAGCAGTACGATGGCTTTGGAGGCGTTTGTCGCAAGAAGAAATCACGTAAAAAAAATAATTGTTCATGCACATAACACAGAATGTAAATATCCTGTTATAAATTCAGTTTTGCGCCCAATAATGAAATTCTTGGCAACGGATTTTCTCGCTTGTTCTAATGTAGCAGGAAATTGGTTGTATAAAAATGATAATTATATTGTTTTAAATAATGCCATAGATGTAGATCGGTTTCATTTTAACAGCTGTACTCGTGATAATGTACGTAAGGAATTTGGAATCGTTGGAGATGAATTCGTTATTGGACATATAGGAAATTTTGCTGAACAGAAAAATCATGAGTTTTTATTAGACATTTTTGAGGAATATCACAAATTAAATTCTAAGTCGAAGTTACTTTTGGTGGGAGATGGCGAACTGAAAGGAAAAATTTATGAAAAAGTTATTGATAAAGATTTAATAAATTTTGTGATTTTTGCTGGTTGTTGGAATGACATAGAACGAATGTATTGCGGTATGGATGTATTTGTTTTTCCATCAAAATGGGAAGGACTTGGTTTGGTACTTATAGAGGCACAGGCTAATGGTTTGCCATGTTACGCTTCGGAAGCTGCGCCGGATGCGACAAAAGTTTCAGATAATATCGAATATATAAGTTTAGAACAATCACCTGAATATTGGGCAAGGGAAATTATGAAATGTTCTGCCATTATGGACAGAAAAGGCAATTCGACTTTATCATGCAAAACAATAGAGAAACAGGGATATGACATAAGTTGTGAATGTGAAAAGCTTAGGCAGATATACATGGAAATAAAAGGTTGAGAAAAATAATGAGTATTACGATTTTTGGATTTATATGGATTGCTGTTTTAATTTTTTCATTTTTTAACAACAATCCCAAATACATGATCTCCACAATATTGCTGGCGATGGTTTTTCAGTCAGCCTCGGTAATCATGTTGGGCGATGATGGCATTGGCCCGCAGGTTATAACTTCAGGAGTTGCGGTGCTTTATACTGTCATTTTCTCAATGCGTACAGGAAGCTTTGGAAAAATTCATCTCTCTAAAATAAAAGCCCCAAATATATCTATGGCTGCTTCTTTGGTTCTTATTATATCTATGGTAATATCATATCTAATTAATAGAAAAAATTATAGCATAAGTCAAAATCAGTTTATTTTGTGGTTACTTATGATTATTATTTATATTTTTTGCTACTTTTCATGCTGGATTTTGGCAAAAACAATCGAGAAAAAGGAGCTTGAAAAAATAATAATTAGGGCAATAACATTTGTTGTCGTGATAGGTGCATTACAATTTTTGACCACGATCAATATTTTACCGAGAAATTTTTTATGGACAACTTTTATCTATACTTCTGATACCAGGTCGGCATATTATTGGGATCACAGTGCATATAAACGACTCTTTTCAACATTTATGGAACCGAGTTATTGCGGAGCGTTTTTGGTGGGGGCATTTTATTATGTCATTTCCCGTAAATTGACCAGACAAAAAATATTGCTTTCGATTGCCCTTGCAATTGAAATAATCCTGACTTTTTCATCCACGGCATATGGGACATTGGCTATAGTAGGAGTAATATATCTATTTGTCAGCAAGGATAAAAAAGCGTTAAAATATCTTGTCCCTATTGCTCTACTTGCTTGTTTTTTAGCCTTATTTTCTGGTGGATTAATGGATGTGCTTAATCAAGTAATATTTGAAAAAGATTCAACAGGGTCATTTCACACTCGTCAAAATTGGGATATTAATGCGTTAGAGCAGTTTAAGTTGTTTCCTAAATTTGGTGCTGGGTATAAAAATGTGCGAGGTGCGCAATTTTTGCCTTCGCTGTTGGCACAAATTGGTATTTTTGGAGCAATTCCGTGGTTTTTTATGAGTTTCTCTCTTTTGTTTTCGAGCTTAAAAAAGAGCAATCAAAATAATATATCTTGCGGGCTTTTTCTTATCTCAACCATAGTTGCGATGTTTATTGGTATCCCGGACATTGATTTTTCATGCTTTTGGAATGCAATGCATATATTTGCATTAACATACAGTGTTAATGCAAAAAAAATCATTTAAATTTTTAAAGGAAGGAGAAAGATGTATGTGTAAAGATAAAATTCGTTTGAGCATCATAGTTCCTATTTACAACGCTGAAAAATTTCTTCGCAGATGTATCGAAAGCTTTATTCATCAGATAGATGATAGAACTGAAGTGATTTTGGTAAACGACGGATCAACAGATGGAAGTGGAAAAATATGCGATGAATACGGAAATAAATATTTGTGTATTAAGGTTGTAAACCGCGAAAACGGTGGAGAGGGTGCTGCTCGAAATACCGGAATAAAGAATAGTTCCGGCGAATGGATACTATTTGTTGATGCCGATGATGCATTGGTGCCTCAATTTTATAAAATTATTTCAAAGTACTGGGAAGATAAGGCCGAATGGTTATTGTTTAATGCGTATAAATTGAGTGATTCTGATAGCATTGATGAATTGAATAAAAGTGCGCATGAACCAATTATGCTGAATGATTGTTCTTCTATGATAAAAAGCTGTTTTTTGGGTGAAGCGTATTGCAAAGGAGACGGATATTGTTCCTATCGCGGACCCGTAGGTACTTTGGTACGCAAAAGGATTATTGACGATTATGGGGTGTACTTTGATGAAGGCGTAAAAATAGGTACTGATATGCTTTTCATGTTGAAATACCTTTCGCACATCAGTTCCGTTAATTATATTCCAATGACCATATATCTTTATTATTATAATCCGGCGTCTATCACGAACCGATATAAACCTGATTTTCAAGAGATAGTTGATACATATATTAATGCCATAACGCCATGGTTGAAAACGCACCCCGAATATGAAATTTATCATGGATTCTATCGTTTAAATGACATTATTTTATATCTTAAATATGATTTTTTTCATAAAGAAAACACAGAGGAAAAAGATTCGAAGAAGAGAAGAATGAAACAAATATTTGCAAAATATATAAGCTTTTATAGACAATCAAAGGAAGAAAACCTTTTGAAAAAGTACCCCTTAAATAAGCGCATTGTTCTATTTTTTGCATTGCATGGTTTTTATTTTCCCCTTAAATTAATATTTAAAATCAAATATAATTGAGAGGTTGGCAAAATGATAAAAAATCAAATAAAAGATATGTTTCGTCCCTACTATAGGTTTTATTACCACAAGATTTATACGCCCATATGTAAAATGATTTGTAAACCATCCCATGAAAAGAAGATGAAGCAAAGTTATGAATATATAACGACTCTTAAAAATGCTCATTATGGGAAACGTTGTTTTATTATAGGCAATGGACCAAGTTTAAAACTGGAAGATCTAAGTAAATTAAAAAAAGAAATATGTTTTGGTTCACATTGTATTTTTGAAATATTCGATAAGACAGATTGGCGTCCTACCTATTATTGTGCACAAGATTATAAGTTAATAAAGAAGCAAAAAAACAATATTTCTTATAAAGTTGACAGTGAAAAATTTATTGCATCATCTGAATATACGATGTATCCATATATAAAAGATGCACACTATGTAAAGATAAATAATAAAAAATTTTATCCTGAATTACCTTTGTTTTCTGAAGATATATCGGAAATGTTTTATGGCGGTTGGACTGTGACCTATATGGCTATACAAATCGCGGCATATATGGGATTTAAATCTATTTATTTGTTAGGGATTGACCACAATTATTCTGTCACACTTAATCCGGATGGCTCTTTATCCAAACAGAATTTACAAGATCATTTTTCTGAGAATGATAGAATTACCAATGTTCCACAACTATATAAATCTACACTTGCCTACGAAGCCGCCAGACAGTACGCTGACGCTCACGGCATAAAAATTTATAACGCCACACGCGGCGGCAAGCTTGAAGTATTTGAACGGGTAGATTTTGATACATTATTTAAAGGAGAGAAATATCGTGAAAGTTACAGCGCTACTGACCGGCAGAGGTAACAATACTCTAAAAGATAAAAACATACTTGATATTTTGGGCAAGCCTGTACTCTACTACCCCGCGAACGCTGCGGCAAAGGCTAAAAATATTGATAATTATTATTGCAGCAGCGACGATGAAAATATTCTTAATGTTTCGGCTGAGTTGGGATATAAATCTATTATCCGTCCCGCTGAACTGGCACTGCCATCAGCACAGCATATTGACTGCATACTTCACGCTCTTGACGTTATGAAGAAAGAAGGCAATGCGCCGGATATTTTGGTCGTGGTTCTGGCCAACAATGTTACAGTAAAGGCGGAATGGATAGAAAAATGTGTTGAGATTATGAAAAACGATATGTCCGTAACCGCCGTGGTGCCGGTGTATGAGGACAACGATCATCATCCGTTGAGGGCAAAGACATTAAAGCCGGACGGAACCCTTGCAATGTATGAAAAGGGCGTAACAGGCAAGGTGTCGACCAACCGTCAGGATTTACCGGAGTGCCTGTTCCTTTCTCACAATTTTTGGGTGCTGAATACGGAGTTTGTGCTTTCCGGCAAAGAAGGTCAACAACCGTGGGGCTTTATGGGCAATAAAATAATTCCGTTTAAAATAGACGAGTCTATAGATATACATAAGGAAATTGATTTATATATCGCCAAGGAATGGATAAAAAAATATTATACAGATTGAGGATACTGACTCGTTAATAGTAATTAATGAATTTTAGATTTGTTCCAATACATGAATAGCACTTTTGTTTTTAACAAACGTATATTTTGAGAATTTTATATCAAAGGATATTTCAATGTATTTACGGGAAGGAATGCCGTTTGTGAATTTTGTGAAAAAAATGTATAAACATTATATATCCATGCCTGTCGCCGTAAAGGCTTCAGTTTGGTTCGCTCTTTGCAACTTCATGCAAAAAGGCATAAATATACTCACTATACCCATTTTTACCCGGCTTTTGACCACGGAGCAGTATGGTGTATACACGATTTACCAATCATGGTACAACTTGATATATATTTTTGCCACACTCAATTTAGCCGCCGGCGTTTTCAACAATGGCATGATAAAGTTTGAAAATGAGCGGAACAGATATACTTCGGCGCTTAACGGACTGTCGATGACTGTAACCGCAATTTTGTTTGCGATTTACTTGCTTAGATACAAACTTTTCAATGAGCTTTTGGGACTTCCGACATTACTTGTTGTCGCCATGTTTGTTGAACTTATGTTTTCACCGGCCTTTTCACTGTGGAGCGCACGCCAGCGGTTTGACTACCGTTACCGTGGGCTTGTGGCGATTACTTTGATAATGTCTGTCTTAAGCCCTGTCATTGGCGTGGGAGCCGTGTTGATTTCCTCGCACAAGGCCGAGGCGAGGGTACTGTCTTATGTTGGTGTTCAGGTGTGTATAGGTATTGTCCTTTGCGCGGTGAATTTTTACAAAGGCAAAAGCTTCTACGTAAAATCATTTTGGAAATACGCCCTCTGGTTCAACATTCCGCTCATACCGCACTATTTGTCGATGTCGGTTTTAGGTCAGGCCGACAGAATAATGATAGGAAAAATGGTAGGCCTGTCTCAGGCGGCCATATACGGCCTCGCATATAATATATCCCAAATGATGAATTTGTTAACCACAGCCGTAAACAGCTCGTTTATTCCATATTCGTATAAGGCAATGAAAAATAAAAAATATAAGGATATAGGGAAAAACGCAAATGTTTTGCTTTTAATGTGGGCCTGTATGCTTGTAATTATAATATGCTTTGGCCCGGAAATAATACGCATTTTTGCCTCACCCGCATATTATGAGGCACGCTGGATAATTCCGCCGGTGGCTCTATCTGTGTATTTTACCTTTTTGTACACATTGTTTGGCAATGTGGAGTTCTACTACGAGGCAAATAAGTTCATAATGATCGCCTCGGTATTTGGCGCGATTGTAAATATTATTCTTAATTATATTTTCATACCCATATTTGGCTACATTGCCGCGGGATACACGACGCTGTTCTGCTATATTTTATTTTCCGTAAGCCATTATTTATTCCACATAAAGGTGCTGAATAAAATGACTGACGGGGTCAGAGTGTATGATATGAAATTCATTGTACTGATTTCTGCGGCGCTGGTAATGTTCGCTTTGAGCGTTGTATTTGTTTATGACATGATCATCGTAAGATATGCGATTATAGCGGCAATTTGCATTGTAATGATTATTAAACGTAATTATTTTATCGAAAAAATAAAGGCCATACGCAAATCCTAAGAAGGAGGTCGTTTAATGCGAATTATAACTTGCGCCAGTTATTACGGCACCGGATCCAGCGCGGTCACAGATTTGTTTTCCGAATTTAGCAGCTGCAGTTCTGTGGGAGGATATGAATATAGATTTATTCATGATCCTGACGGTATACGCGATTTGGAATATAACCTTATCGAAAATAATAATCGGCACAACACCAGCAATGCTATAAAAAGATATATAAAATTCGCAAAGCAGCTCAACGGCAGTTTTATCAGGAAGGGATACAAAAGGTATATGGACGGCGATTTCATGCGGTATACCGATGAATATATAAAAAGCATAACTGAACTGCAATGTAATTCATGGTGGCATTATGACCGTATAGAAAAGGGACATTTATTTTATTTTATTGACACAATTATCAGTAAAGTCGGATACGGATTGTTCAAAAATGAAGGCTTTTCATTATTAAACTTGACTGACGAAAAAGGATATTTTTCCGCCATAGACAAAGAGACATTTTATAGGTTAACAAAAAATTATATAAAAAATGTTGTGAAGACCCTCAACAAAAAACAGTCAGATTATGTCATGGTCGATCAATTGCTGCCGCCGTCAAATCTGAATGGATATTTAAATTATTTCGATGACGATATTCGCGTTGTAGTGGTGGAAAGAGATCCCCGCGACATATATCTCCTTGAAAATGAGGTGTGGCACGGGAAAGTAACGCCGCATAAAAGCGTTAAGGATTTTTGCAAGTGGTATGAAATAACCCGCCGTCATCGCAAAAGAGAGGAATACGATAAAGACAGAGTGCGTCTGATCCGGTTTGAAGATTTAATTTATAAATACGATGAAACTACGGCAAAGCTAATTAAATTTGTGGGCTTAGACCCTAAAGACCACACGTCTCCCAAATCACATCTTGACCCGGCCATATCTGTTAAAAATACAAACCTCAAAAAGAAATATCCGCAATACGCCAAGGACATACAATATATAGAAGAAAACCTTAAGGAATACATTTATAATTTTCCGGAATAAAACGAGGGAGTAAAATGGATAGTGACGCAAGCGCATTCCTTTCTTTGCTAAATAAATCTGTACATAACTCGTTCGCAAAACCATTGCCGCCGATAAATTGGCCCGCCGTATTCACCCTCGCCAAAAACCACAACGTCCTGCCGCTGATATTCGAGGCGGCGTCGGAATATGATGACTTCATTAATTCGCCCAATTATCAGACCTACATGACCATCTCCATGCAGTGGATAATGCGTCAGGCTCGGCACACGGAAGCATTTTTGAATCTTTACCGTGCGTTTTTGGCGGAGGATTTACACCCTATTGTGATGAAGGGGCTTGTCTGCCGTCAGCTTTACGGCGAGTTGGCCGACCACCGGCCATCGGGGGACGAGGATATTCTGATAGAAAAGAAAGACTTTGAAAAGGCCAAGGGTATTCTCGAAAGACAAGGCTACAAAATCGAGCGTGATGACATAACCAAGGGACAAATAGATGAGCTTCAGGAGATTAGCTTCTATGGCTCCGGCGAGGATGGGCTGTATATCGAACTGCACCTCAATCCCACCGGACACGGTAATCCCCTGTGCAGCAGAATGAACGAATGCTTCAAAGATGTATTTGCCAACTACCGTGAGTTTGACGCTGACGGCGTGCCGGTTCGCACAATGAACCATACCGACCATTTTCTCTATTTGGTGTTTCACGCTTTTCGGCACCTTATTTCCGGGGGCTTCGGTATCCGCCAAGTACTGGATATACTGCTCTATGCCGAAAAATACGGTGGTGAAATTGACTGGGACTACATAAAATCCACGACCAAAGATTTTGAGGCCGAACTGTTTTTGTCCGACTTGATCTACATTGGTAATACATATCTTGGCTTCAAGCTTGAGTCTCTCTGTCCGCCCAACTGCCCGGATGAGCTGCTCGACGACCTGATGAGTAACGGAGCTTTCGGCAACGGTACCGAGGCCCAGCGCTCGGCCCACGAATTAACACGGGCGGCATTTTCTTCAAGAGGAAAGGCCAAACATTCAAACGGAGCAAAGGCCCTTTTCAATGTTATCTTCCCCGACAAGGCCCAGATGCTCAACCAACATCCGGAGCTCGAGGACAAGCCTTGGCTACTGCCGAAGGTATGGGTGGGGCGCTGGATAAAGTTCATCAGGCTCAGCAAAGGCGAAAACAAAAATCTTGCCCTTGAGGGTATGAAAATAAGTCACAGACGGACGGAACTGCTGAAAAAATACAAAATACTTTGATTTGGGGCCAACCGGCCCCGAAAAATGCCCCCATGTTCACAAAACAAAAGGAGGAAACGTACATGAACAAACAAGAATGCGATGTCTTGAACGCATTGATGTTGGAGCCGTATATAAATCAGCGCATATTGGCCGAGCTTTGCGGTCACTCTCTCGGAACGGTCAATCGATCCGTCAAGTCGTTAATCAAAGACGGATACTTGAGCGACGATATACGTCCAACGGAAAAAGCGCAGAATGAAATCAGGAGCAAGTCCCCAAAAAACGCGGTGATCCTTGCCGCCGGCGCCGGCATGAGGATGGCTCCTATCAACACCTCCGCGCCGAAAGCTCTGTTGGAGGTAAACGGCGAACCACTTATTGAGCGGACAATTCGTCAACTCCACGAGGTTGGCATAAGAGAAATATATGTTGTTGTCGGCTTTATGAAGGAGCAGTTTGAATACCTGATCGATGAGTATGGCGTTGAACTGATAGTCAATCCGGACTATGGAACGAAAAATAATCTCCACTCTTTAAAGCTGGCTGTTGGACATATCTCAAACACATACATTATTCCCGGCGACATTTGGTGTGACAGTAACCCGTTCAGTACGCGGGAACTGTATTCGTGGTATATGGTAAGCGATCTTGTGGACGATGACAGTTCCGTAAGAGTGAACCGCAAGTCTGAGCTGGTTACGGTCAATCACGGCGTCGGGGGCAATTCCATGGTCGGCATAGCATACCTTCTTCAGGAGCAGGCGAATGAGGTACGTGAACGAGTGGAAGCCCTCTGCTCCGACAGCCGCTTTGATAATTCGTTCTGGGAGGAGGCTCTCTATGAAAGAGGTAAAATGATAGTTTGCGCCAAGGTGATCCGTGCCGCCGATGTGGTGGAGATAAACACCTATGAACAGCTCCGCGAACTGGACAGCAGCTCGTCTCAGCTTAATTCCGACGCCTTGAACGTCATCGCAAAAGTCCTTGGCGTTGACACAAAGGAAATCACGGATATTGAAGTCCTGAAAAAGGGCATGACTAACCGTTCGTTCATTTTTTCTTGCTATGGACAGCGGTATATAATGCGCGTTCCGGGAGAGGGAACGGATATGCTTATCGACCGGCAAAAAGAAGCGGCGGTTTACCGTACCATATCCGGCAAGGGACTTTGTGACGACCCGGTATATATCGACCCAACCAATGGCTATAAGATAACCAAGTACATAGAAAATGTTCGGACGTGCGATCCTCTTGACGTGACTGACATCAGGAGCTGCATGAAGAGGCTCAGGAGTTTTCACGAAATGGAACTTTCGGTTGAGCATGAGTTTGATATTTTCGGGATGATAGATTTTTACGAATCTCTTTGGAACGGAACTCCGTCCATATACAGGGACCACCAACAGACAAAGGAAAAGGTTCTGTCTCTTCGGGGGTACATTGAGTCCCATGCCGGTAAGAAAGTGTTGACGCATATTGACGCCGTTCCGGACAATTTCCTGTTCGACGGGGATGAAATACAGCTTACGGATTGGGAATACGCCGGTATGCAGGACCCACATATGGACATTGCCATGTTCTGTATCTATTCAATGTACAACAAACGTCAGGTGGACAGGCTCATATCCATTTATTTTGACGGAAACTGTCCGTCGGAAACAAAGGTGAAAATCTATTGTTATATAGCGGCTTGCGGTTTACTATGGAGCAATTGGTGCGAATACAAGCGCAATCTCGGCGTTGAGTTTGGCGAATATTCCTTGCGGCAGTACCGTTACGCCAAAGAGTACTACAGATATGCGCGGGAGGAGATGAAAAAACTCAATGAGCAAGGTTGACAACGCGGTCATTATGGCTGCGGGAACATCCGCCCGATTTGCGCCGCTGTCATATGAAAACCCCAAAGCCCTGATAGAGATAAGGGGCGAGTCCCTCATCGAAAGGCAAATCAGACAGCTTAGAGAGGCCGGAGTAGACGAAATATATGTCGTGACCGGATATAAGGCGGAAAGGTTCTCATATCTTAAGGAAAAGTTCGGAGTAAAGCTTATACATAATACGGAATATCTTACCCGCAACAATAACGGGAGTGTTTGGGCGGCCAAAGACGTCATAAGGAATACATATATCTGTTCCGGCGACAACTATTTCACAATCAACCCTTTTGAGCCTGAGGTGGACGGCGCGTATTATTCCGCCCTGTACGCACATGGGGCGACAAACGAGTGGTGCATCGAGGAGGGGCCGGACGGATATATCCGCTCGGTTAAAATTGGCGGTGAAAATGTTTGGTATATGCTGGGCCATGTTTTCTGGAACGAGGAATTTTCTTCGCATTTTTTGTCAATTTTAGAGAAGGAATATTTTTTGCCGGAAACAAAAGATAAGCTATGGGAAGCTATATACATCGACCACATACGCGAATTGCCGATGCGGATACGAAAATATCCCGATGAAGCGATTTTTGAATTTGATACCTTGGACGAGCTTAGAGCCTTTGACTCATCATATATAGATGATACCCGGTCAAAGATACTGAAAGCCGTAGCGTCGGGGTTAAACGTAAAGGAGTCAAAGCTGCAAAATATTGCCGCCATTAAGGGAAAGGACAATTTGGCGGTAGGCTTTACGTTCATATGTAACGGTAAAAAATTTATATATAAATATAATGATAAAAAAATTCAGGAGGTAAGCAAAGATGAATACTAAAAAACAAAAAAGCCGGGTTGACTGGCTGATAACCTTAGCGCCGTTTATTCTGATCGTTGGATTGGCGGTCCTGCTGTTTATTTTCCCGGTGAAATCCAACGAGGTCATAAGCAGGGTTCGGTTCTTCTTCGGGGACACGGTGGGACTGTATTATCTGATAATAGGGCTGGGAGTTCTGCTCATTTCGGTGTTCCTGTCTTTTTCAAAGTACGGCAATATAGTCCTCGGTGAGCCGGGCGAAAAGCCGAGGTACTCATTCTTTACCTGGGGCAGCATGATGTTCACCTGCGGCCTCGCCGCCGACATACTGTTTTATTCCTTCTCCGAGTGGGTCATGTACGCCACAAACCCCCATATCGCCGATATGGGCAGCGTTACCGAGTGGGCGGGAGTATTCCCCCTGTTCCACTGGAGCTTTATCCCATGGGCCTTTTATCTGGTGCTGGCGGTGGCCTTCGGCTTCATGCTCCATGTGCGGAAACGCGGCCGCCAACGTTACTCGGAGGCCTGCCGTCCTGTGCTGGGCAAAAAATCCGACGGCATTGTCGGCAGGGTAATCGACCTTTTCGCGCTGTTTGCCCTCCTTGCCGGAACGGCAACCACCTTTTCGGTGGCGACTCCGCTTATGGCGAGCATAATATTACAGCTTTTCGGCTTGAGCATCAGCCGCACGACTGTAACAATAATTATTCTGCTCATAACCTGCGCCGTGTACACATACGCGGTTATGCACGGCTTTAAAGGCATAGGCTTCCTCGCCAAGCTCTGCATATATCTTTTCTTCGGCCTGCTCATTCTGGTTCTTGTCATTGGCGGGCAGGGGCGATTTATCATTGAAAACGGCTTCCAGTCGCTGGGCAAAATGTTCCAGAATTTCTTCGAGCTGTCCACCTATACCGATCCGGTAAGGGCGAACAGCTTCCCGCAGGATTGGACCATATATTACTGGGCTTACTGGATGGTATGGTGCATAGCGGCGCCCTTCTTTATCGGCAACATAAGCCGCGGCAGGACGATAAAGCAGACTATACTCGGCGGTTACGTTTTCGGCGTGGGCTCGACTATTGTCAGCTTTATAATCCTCGGCAACTACAGCCTCGGTCTTCAGGCAAAGGGAGCGGCAGACTTCATCGCCCAGTACGAGGCGAGCGGCGATCTGTACGGGCTTATCATGAACATAATCAATACCATGCCATGCTCCACTCTCATTCTTGTGCTGACGCTGGTTTGTATGATAGCCTTTTACGCCACGTCCTTTGACTCCATAGCGTACACGGCGGCCTGCTACAGTTATAAAAATCTGGGACAAAATGAAAAGCCTCACGCAATGATAACCCTGCTGTGGTGCTTGCTGCTCATTGTTCTGCCGATAGGGTTGGTGTTCTCGGAGAGCAGCATGAGCAACATCCAGAGCGTAAGCATCATAAGCGCCTTCCCGATAGGCATTATCATGATAATCATGATATGGAGCTTTATTAAGGACGCGAAGCGTTATCTTGAGGAGAAAAAATAACTCTTACAGCTTGAAAGCCAAAAAGGGCTGTAAAAAAGTCCCACACAAAAAACGACTGCAATCTCAAAAAAAGTAGAGACTGCAGTCGTTTTTTGTGATATAATACTAATCTTTTACCCCGACAAATATGACGGAGCCATGTGTAGCACATCTATTGTAAGCCCGCAAAGTTCGGCGAAATTCGGGCTTGATTCTGCGCGAGAAGTGTGATATAATCGATATGTGGTGATATATATGAAATTAAAAATTACAAAAGGTAAAGATGATGGCTATCTTTTAGAGTATAAATTATTGAAATCATCCATTTCAGACCTTATAAAATTACATAATTCGTTAACATCTTTAACACTGACATCTGTGCTTGCTTTTTTAGGGTATTTGATTTCTAACGATAACTCTAACTATTCGTTATTTTTTCTTCCCATTCCACTGATTATCGCTGTGTCAACAAGAGTATTGTATTATAGAAAAAAAATAGTTGAAATTGGAGGATATATTATCGCCGTTCTGGAACCCCGATATAACGGTTTACAATGGGAAACATACAACAACTACTTTGAAAATATCTCTAAAAATGCTATAATTGACGATTCATTGAACAGGTCGCATTTTCCCAAAAAAATTATACAATTTATAAAGCCGATTATAAGATATAACCGTTATTTTGAGTTTTTAATGCTAATCATTGCGTGCTGGGTATTGTATACTGTAAAAATGCTTCCGTATTTTTATGATTGGACATGGAAAAACATCCTGATTTTCTCCCTTTTCATCATATCTGTTTTATACGAAATAATAATAACCGTACAAATGAATAATACCAATAAATACAGAACAAAAAGTGTTAATGAATGGAAAAAGATCTCTGAAATTTTTGAAGTTAAACACTTATACTAATCCCAATAATTAAGGCAATACCGCGCGAACGCCGCCGCTTTTATGCGCGGCTGTTTTTCACCGCTTCGGCGTATGCCTTGGGCGTATATCCGTAGCGGTTTTTGAAAATGTGCGAAAAGTGGGGCATATCTATAAAGCCGCAGTCCACAGCCACATCGTAGAGCTTGCGGTCGGGATTTTCCAAAATCAAATTACGGGCCCGTTTCAGCCGCGCCCATATGAGATCCTCCTTGGGCGACATATGAAAAATCGAGGAATACATTCGATAAAACCACGTCCGCGACAGGCCCGATTCACGGATTATGGCGTCGATTTTCGGCGGCTCGGCCACATTCGCCAAATACCGCCCCCGCAGCGCCGTCATCTTATCCCGCAGCCGGTCAAATTCGGTGCTGTCCCTTTTCACGCCGGTGCCGCGGGCTATGGTCACCAGCATTTTTAAAATAAGGGACAGGATGGCCGTTTCGTACCCCTGATGCCGTGAGCCGTTCTCGTCGCAGATCTCCCGCAAAATGTCGTTTATCTCGGAGCAGTTGGCCGGATAGATAACTTTGTTGGTCTTTATGCCCAAGCCGGTAAGGATGTCGTCCGGCACAAAAAAGCCTATGTAGCTGTTTACAAAACCGTCAAGGGTAGCATAATCGTGGGCGGTGCCGCCGGTATACAAAATGCAGGCCCCGGAATCGACGCGCTTCCCGCCGACCGTCGCCGGCCCCTGAAAATAGAAGAAGGCGTGCTGGGGAATTGCCCGATTAAACCACAGCCCCTTTGGCTCCGACACGTCGCAGCCCGCGTTTACAAATCTGAACTCGTCCATTTTCCTCACCTCTTTTTTTATTGCACATAAATTTGTAAAAATTTATGTGCAATTGCGCATCGCCGTTTCCGAGCCTTTGGGCGAGGAAAATTTCGGCGGCGCATAAAATCGAAAATATACTAAAGCCTTGGCTTTAGTATATCACACGGTGTACAAAAATACAAGCAAAAAGTACAAGTTTACATTGAATTATTTGTGAGGTAATGCTATAATGAAAAAAAGAAAGGTGTGAGGAAGATGAAAAAACTTTTATCGGCCTGCCTCGGGACGGCGCTGCTGT
The DNA here is from genome assembly GCA_947630975.1 of uncultured Clostridia bacterium. GTDB lineage: Bacteria > Bacillota > Clostridia > UMGS1883 > UMGS1883 > JAFLUQ01. Next base: position 21,294 of record CANRJP010000018.1, on the reverse strand, counting down.
GCTCCGCGGCCTTGGCTTCGAACCCCGAAATAACCGAAACCGAGCCGGGTACGCGGGTCTACTGCGGCGACCCGGCGGCGCTGGTGGAGGACACCGACGGCGACGGAGAGGGCGACATGGTCTACCTCTATGTGGGCCACGACACCGGCGACGGCGGGTATTACAGTATGCCCGACTACCTCTGCTATTCCACAACCGATATGGTGAACTGGAAGTACGAGGGCGTTCCGCTGAGGGCCGGCGACTTCTCCTGGGGCAGCCCCAAGGCCGACGACGCCTGGGCAGGTCAAGTGATAAAGTACAATGGCAAGTACTATTTTTACAACTGCAAAAACGGCTCCGGTATATCGGTGGCGGTTGCCGACAGCCCTACGGGGCCGTTCACGGACGCCCGGAACGGCGTTCAGCTTATCGACCCGAACTTCACCCACGGCAAGGTGAGCTGGGACGACATTGACCCCACCGTGTGGGTCGAAAATGACGAAAACGGCGTGGAACACCGCTATCTAATGTGGGGCAACAGCAACCTCTATCTGACCGAGCTGAGCGAGGACATGATAAATCTCAAAGACGGCAGCGGCGGCATCAGGGAGCTGACCATAAACGGCATCCCGGAAAACAGCCAGTACACCGAGGCCCCGTGGATATACCGGCGCCCCGGCGACAGCCGCTACTACGTATTTTTCGCCAGCAACTGGCACGAGGAGCTGTCCTACGCGGTCTCGGACAACATTTGGGGACCCTATGAATACGCCGGCCTTGTCATGGGCGTCGGGGCCTCCAGTGACACCAACCATCCGTCCATAATTGACTTCAAGGGTCAAACCTACATAATTTACCACACCGGCGCCCAACCAAAGGGAAACGGGCATCTGCGCAGCGTCTGCGTGGACAGGCTGTACTTTGACGAAAACGGCGGAGTGGCCCAGCTTGAGGAAAGCAGCGTCGGCCTCGACGGTCAAGCCGTGAGCCTTTCGCTGAACGGTCAAAAACTCACTCAGGTACACATGGACAATTCATTTCTCCCCTCGGCCTACCCCGCCGGAACCACGCTGAAGCTGGGGGAAAACGGACTTTATCCCAACGATTCCCTTTGGGAGATAACCGAGGGTAACGGCGGAGTGTATATCCGGTCGGTGAACAAGATGGGCTATTACGTGACCGAGTACCGGGGCATGGCGAAGCTGCACCACGATAACGACGACAGCACAGCTTCCCTCAACGGGAGGACGTTTATCCCCCATGAGGACGGCGGTCTGACGGCATACGAGAGCAAGTCCCTGCCCGGGAAATACCTGGCCGCTGACGGGTACGGCAACATTATACTCGCCGACGAACCGGCATATTTTGAAACAACCGCCCTCGCGGAGCAGAGCCTGAATGTATCCCTTGAAAACGGCGAAATCACCATAAACGGGACAAACGAGCCCAGCGCGGAGCTGATAATAGTTATCTCCGTCCCCGACGGAACACACATAGTCTATTCCAAGGCGGACGGCGAGGGCAAATTCGCTTACGGCTTTGTCCCCGAAGTAAGCGGCACATACAAAATCACCGCCTCAGGCAGAGTGGCGGAAATCACAGTGGGAGGCGATGGAGAATGAAAAAGTTTATTCTTGCCTTTATGACGGCCTTTGCCGCCCTAACGGTAACCGCCGGGGCCGAGGGCCTGTACCGTTTTGATAACAGTCTCGCCTCCGAAGAGGGGGCGGGCCTCGCAACTCCCGCCACGACCGTGTCCAGCACTCTTGGCAGCGGCGGCGCGGCGGTTTACGACGGCGGCGCTTTGAAGCTGGACGGCACTTACGGCCTTAAGCTTGGCTCCGTTGGGCCGTATTACGAGGTCAGCGCGAAAGTTACGCTCGCCTCTTCCGGAGACACAAGCACTCTGTTTTTTAAAAACATGGGCACGAGCAGCTCTGAAAAATGGCTGGGCGTCATTTTTCAAAACGGCGTCCCAAACGTGTGGAGCCATGACGGCGACACTTTCCGTTGGGCCGCCCTTGAAACTAAAGCCGAGAACTGCGTCGGCAAGACCGTTGAGATAAAATATGTTGAAAATATGGGCAGCGCCGAGCTTTACGTTGACGGCGTTTTGGCCGCATCCGGCGCGGTAGTCTCCGGCGGCGGCGATTTGTACCTTGGCTCTACCTACTGGAGCGCCGACGCTCTTTCAGCCACGGTGGACGACCTTGCGGTGATCAACAGAACATTTGAATATTTCGGCGGCTTCCCGTCCACATTGATAGACGATATTGACATTGACGCCGCGGGTGCGGGCGTGAATTGGATATCCGACCATCCGGAGGTGATTTCCGCAGAAGGCAAGGTCACCCGCCCCGCCGAAAATACCGCCGTAACCCTCACCGGCACAAAGAAAATGGGGCCTTGGGGCGAGGACATAGTTAAGACATTTGACTTCACCGTTTTGAAGGCCGCCCAAAAGGCCAACGACAATATGGTACTTTCCTACGTTTTTGACGAAAATACCGTGGATGTGGTGGAGGACAGGAGCGGCAACGGCAACCACGGCAAGCTTTTCGGCGGCAAGACCGGCTCGGCCTTTGACGGCGTGAACGATTATGTGGAGCTGCCCCGGGGTATGCTGGCCGATCTCGACGAATTTACCATAGTTATGCGGCTTAAGAACGGAATTGTCCAAACTCATCAGTTCACTTTCTGTTTTGGCAACGGTACGAATGAGTATTTCTTCCTCAACACCTCCCGACCGAACCCGGACATCAACACCCTGCGCCTGGCCCTGACCAACAACGGCTCTGATAGCGAGAAGAACATCGCATCTCTGCCCGGTCTAAGGGACGGCGAGACCGCCGCCCTGGCCGTAACCGTCAGCGGTACCGAGGCTAAAATGTACAAGGACGGCGTGCCCATTGCCGCCGGGAACTTAGGCTTTTCACCCTCCGAGCTGGGTGACACCGCCGACAACTGGCTGGCAAAATCGCCATACAACGACCCGTATTTCAAGGGCGAGATATATGAATTCACTATCTATCCCCGAGCGCTGGACGAAGGAGAAATAAGGGATATGCATTACTCCGAGCCGGAGGAAGTGGGCTGGATCTCCGACGCGGAGATAGACGGGAACACTCTGACGGTTTCCCTCAACCGCTTCTGCATGGTTTCGGCGGTGTTCTTTGACAACGGCGGAAATGTTACATATTCCACGACTTCAAAGGTCTCCGGCGACGATCTGACCGCCGTGTTCGCCCTGCCGAAGGGGGAAATCTCCAACGTAGAGCTGGCGGCCTACGACCCGAGCCGGGGCGTCATCAAAGACAGGCTGGCTGTGGCGGCATACGGCGGTGTTGCGGTCTATTCCGATTACGGCGGCAGCCTTAAGCTCACCAACACCACCGACGCCGACCTGAACGTCACCGTTATGGCGGCGGGCTACAATGACGGCGCCCTTACGGGCATCAACGCCGTGACCGAGGCTGTCCCCGCCGGCTCATATGTGGTAGCGGACGACCCCTCCAAGGAGGGCGACCGGCTGTTGGTATGGTATTCTCTTGACTCGCTCAAGCCGGTGACGCGGCAGAAGTAAACTACGGTTATACTAATCCCTGATAAAACATCACATAGATTTTCGAGGATGATTTGTGCAGGACAACAATGTCCTGCGCAAATCACACCGAAAAGATTTGCTGCTTTTTATCGGGGATTAGTATTAATTGTATCGATACGCGCGGATGGCTCTCCGCGCCGCACGGGCGGAGAGCCATCTCTAACCTCAAGACCGAGGCCCTTTCCTTTACTGTGAATTATTTTGTATTCCATGCTTCCTTCGAGATCATGCCGCAGCCTCATTAGGATTTCACAGAAGCTCTTTTGTTTTTCGAGCGAGATATAGCGGAAGATTGGTAATGTCTCCGTCTTTTCGGTATCCCCGCTTTGAGAAGCGTACAGCGTTTTTGGGATGACGGTCGGAAACATATTTTTTGAACGACGGCGCGGATTTATCCTCGCCGGAGCGCTGACCCTCGGCCACAAAGCCGAAACGGGAATATTTGTGTCTATCACCGCCGGCATTGTTATTCTCCCCGCGCACGGCGCACATTTCGGTCTTGATTTTCCCGTCGGCCACATAGGCACTGAGGAATTAAAGGCGTAAACTTTTTGTACTTGCCTTCTTGGAAAAAGTGTGGTATAATATAACCGCCGGAGGTGAAAATCCGCCGACATACAGGAAGAAATTGCCGTAAAAAAGCAAATAAAAAATTTTACGCTTGCGGCCATGTTTCCGGTCATCGGCTTTGTACAGCCCTTTCTGACCGGGCGGATACAGACTATATGTGATGTTTTTATCAAGGAGCAGTATAAAGGGGGATACATAATGTATGAACTGATACAGGTTTCAGACAGCAGCTATTATATTCAAAGCCCCGCAAAAATAGGACTTGTAAAGCTGAATGAAAAAGAAGTTTGTCTGATCGACAGCGGCAACGACAAAGACGCGGGACGAAAAATCCGACAGATATTGGACGCTAGCGACTGGAAACTGACGGCTATATACAACACTCATTCCAACGCCGACCACATCGGCGGCAACAGGTATTTGCAGGGGCAAACGGGATGTAAGATTTATGCGCCGGGGATAGAGTGCGATTTCACAAGGCACCCCATTTTGGAGCCGTCCTTCCTGTACGGCGGCTATCCGTGCAAAGATCTGCGCCACAAGTTTTTACTGGCGCAAGAGAGTAATGCGGACCGTTTGACAAAGGATACCTTGCCGGAGGGCTTTGAGATCATCGATCTACCGGGACATTTCTTTGACATGGTGGGTTTTCGTACACCGGATAATGTTGTCTATCTCGCCGATTGTCTATCGAGCCGTCAAACGCTGGACAAATACCGGATCGGATTTATATATGATGTGGCCGCTTATCTGGAAACACTTGCAACGGTAAAGACACTGAACGCCAAAATGTTTATTCCGGCTCATGCGGAGGCAACGGACAATATTTCCTCATTGGCACAGTACAACATTGAAAAAGTATGGGAGATCGCCGGGAAAATCATTGAACTTTGTAAAGAGCCGCTTTGCTTTGAGGCAATTCTGCAACGGCTGTTCACCTGCTATTCTCTCACAATGAATTTTGAGCAGTACGTTTTGGTCGGAAGCACCGTCCGCTCATATCTTGCATGGCTAAAGGATACCGGCAAGTTGAACACACGATTTGAAAACAATATGCTCCTATGGGAACAGATTTAGGGAGGCGGAAAAATGTCAGTCGAAAAAGTCAAAGAATATTTTAAGAAATACGGAATGGAAAACCGAGTACAAGAATTTGAGGTATCAAGCGCTACGGTGGAGCTTGCCGCCGAAGCTTTACATTGCGAGCCTTGCAGGATCGCAAAAACGCTTTCATTCATGGCAGGCGGAGGCCCCATATTGATCGTTGCCGCCGGTGACGCAAAAATTGATAATCCCAAATACAAGGCGCGGTTTGGCACAAAGGCGAAAATGCTGACGTCGGATGAAGTACGGGCAATGGTAGGTCATGCTGTCGGCGGAGTTTGCCCATTCGCGGTCAACGACGGAGTCGCGGTATATCTCGACGTATCGCTGAAAAGATTTCAAACCGTGTTTCCGGCGTGCGGAAGCAGTAACAGCGCAATCGAACTGACAGTAGCCGAGCTTGAAAAGTATTCCGGATTTACCTCGTGGATCGATGTCTGCAAAGGATGGAATTAATACCGATCCCAAATTGCCGCCTTCCTTGACCGGCGCGAAAAATGTCGGCGCAAATGTCCGGTTTTAATCAAGTATCAGTATGAATTGAAAAAGCCGCCTTTTTCTTACGAAAAGACGGTTTTTCTTTTAACTATGAACGAAAATCACCACTCCCCGCAAACGGCGAAGTTGTTTGCGGAGAAAAGGAGAGCAGCCTCGCATCGCTTGCGACGGCGCCGTTCCGCGCGATTTTTCCACGGCCATAACTGTCAGGCCTCCTCGGCCTCCATTTCGTTTTCGGCGCGGCGGGCGGCGCGGTTGGCGGCTCTGCGCTCGGCCTTTTGTTCCTCGACGGACAGGCGTTCGGCGTAAAACTCCTCGGCGGAGGGAGCGCTCTTGTAGACGGTCTTGCGCACCGTCCTCTCCCCTCCGTTCCTGACGATGGAATTCTGCATGAAAAACCGTCCGTGCTCACGGCACTCGCCTATGGCTATCATCTTGCCCCGGCCCTGACGAACCCATTTGCCGCGTACCATGGGTGCGCCGCACCTGGGACAGGGGTTGACGGAAAAGGCCTCGGGGCACTGGCTGCGGCCGTTGATGACGGCGCAGGGGAACTGACGGCGGGATTCCACCTTGAGATCGCCAAAGGCGATAACGGACGGAGACATGGATTTTGTGCTGTGTCCGTACTCCGCTATACCCCTCTCCAAATCGAGACAGCGGCAAACCATGGCGGTATAGCCCGCGTCGTTGAGTGCGTCGTGTTGGGGATGGCCCTCCTCATCTACGGTCAAATTGAAATATTCAACGGCGGACTTAAGCGAACGCTGATTTTTTCCGCCGTCGGTCTGGGCGTTGAAAATTACCTGAAGATTGTACCACCGGCCTATCCAGCCGGTCTCCAAGCCGTAGAGCTTGAGGCACGACTCAAGCATGGGGACGTCATCGTAGCCCCATGTGAGAATTACCCTATCCTCGCCGCACCAATCCCGAAAATCCACCACCGCCTCGGGGAACCATATGCCCCGGCGGAGCATTTCCGACGTGATGCCGGTCAGCTTCTTCACATGGCTGTTCAGCTTCTTTATGTAGCACGGGCGCACAAGGCACTTGAACGCGTCCATGAATTCCAGTTTTTCATTGAGTTTGATGGCGCCGATTTCAATAATTTCATTCATGGGCGAGGTCTTTTTCTTCCCCTCGCTGTCAGTTTTAGGATAAGATTGGTTCCACTCCATATCCAAAATAACATAATTCACGGGCCTGATCCCTCTCGTAAATTTTTTTAAGGCAGTACCGCGCACGCACAAAGACCGCTGAGGAACTCTGTGCGGTACTACCTTAAATTATATCACATTATCTGTCAAATGTCAACTATTGATTTTTGGCATTTATTCGCTGTCATCTTCGTATAACGGCTCGTCCCTTGTGATAATAATCCTTTCGCCGTCAAAGCTGACCTTGGCCGTGGGCGAATCCTTGGTTATTCCGATCTTTTCCAGCCAGCGGCGAGGGACCTCTACTCTGCCCCGGAGCAGAGCCGTGCCCTTTTTTAAAAATGCCACGTCCACCTTCCTTGCCCTCGAGTCGGTCATGATCTCCAACGCTTTTTTCAAGTGATCCGTCGTATATATACGGTTGCCGCCGGCGCTGCGGTATGCGGGCAAGACCCCGCTTTCGTCAAGGCGGGTCAGAGTCCTTGTGGATATCCCCATGAAATCGGCCAATTCTTTTGCCGAGATCCTTGAAACCTTAAAGTTCTTCTCCCCCATTGTCTATCCCCTCTGATGCAGTACTTATATCTTATATTATACAAAAATTCACAGTAAAAATCAATAATGATTTACATTTTGTCATTTTTCGTTCCATTTTTCCGGACAAAAATCATTAAAATACCCACAAACACATTAAGGCAATACGCCGCAGGCGTTTACGAAGTTTTAGAAATATGACAGAGTGAGTTATTGCGACTGTTACCGGCCCTGTCCGTATTGGGTTCAATTCTCCATTGCTTGACAATATATAATAATCTGTACAATAAGGGGCGCGGAAATTCCGCGCCCCCTTGCGTTCAGCATGAATTGTGTTTGTAAGTTATTTTCTTATCACGTTTTCGGCCTTGGTCACGGGAACGGTCTTATCCACCATCCAGACATAGACCCTTATCTCGGAGTCGGACGCCGCGGGCGTAAAGTCAACGCTTATATGCTGCGCCGCGGAATTTACGGAAACCTTCCTGGACTTCACATTCAGAAGCTTTTCGTCCTTATACTCGGCGGCATAAGCGTCGACCTCGACGTAATCCTGAGCGTTGTTGAGGACGAAGTTTACCGCGCCATCGGCATATGCCGCACCGGTCACGGTCGCCTCGACATCGTTATTTATAACGTTGACCTCTGCCTCGCCGCTCATGGTTATCTTTTCATCAACGGCGGGATCGGGATGGCTGAAGGTGACGGAAACGGTGATCCTCGTGCTGCCGGCGGCCAACGCCTTTACGTCGGCGGTGCCGACCGAGGCTCCGGCGGTTACGTCGGCTACTTTCGCATCGCCGCTCATCCAGTCGGCCTTCTCGACAACATATGAGCCGTCGGCGGGCGCCACGGTTATTTCCACGGTATCGCCGATACCGGCAATTATGCCGGCGGGTTCAAGAGTGAAGCCCAGCTGCGCCTTGTAATCCACGGCCTTGACGGCTCTGGAGGAACCGATGCTCACGTAGACCGTACCGGCCTGCGCGGTCAGGGCGTCGCCGTCAAGCATGATTCTGAACTGACCGGAGGTTCCGGCGGGAATAACGACGCTCTCGCTGACGGGATCGGTCATTTCCATGTCGGAATAGAATGTTACCGTGTCGTATTCCTGAAGGTTGACGCCGTCCACGTCAACATAGGCGTAATCCGCTTCGGGAAGGTTATAGATAACGGCCTTTGCCTCACGAACGTTGGGAGTGAGTTTGACTTTCACGGTTCCGCCGACCGTCTTGTAGTTGGGGTCAGCGGGAACGAAGGTCCAGCCGTAATCGGTTTCGGACTCGGCCACTATCTGCTCGGGTGCCAGCTCTCCCACATTGTCCCATGTGAGTGCGCCGTTCAGAGCGCCGCCGTTCACATCGGTGAAGCTGTGGGTAAGCGCGGACTCGGCCAGGAAGGAGCCCTCCTCCACATCGGAGGCGCTGACCTCGCCGGCGGGAGCCGCCTGTTCGACGATCATGGTTCCGGTTACTGTGTTGCCGGCCAAAGCCTCCGTCTCGGGTACGCTTACCCGGTAATCATAGCTTCCGGCGTTCACGGGAGCCTCCTTCGACCAGCCGTCGGCGGCCGCGGGTTCGCTGACAACAGCCATTATCATCGCCTCATCCGCCTGAACGACCACGCTGTGGGTTCTGTACTCGACAGTCACGTCCGCCTTGGCGTCGGTTTCGGCGGTGACGGTCTTGGCCTTGCCGTCATAAACAAGGCTTTCCGGCACGGTTATTTTCAGAGCGGCGGGAGTCTTATTGCCGGCCGTTACAGAGACAAGTCCGGTAACGGGAGAATTGTAGTTATCTGTGTCGCCGGGGGTGAATACCCACTCGTAGTTATAAACGCCCGCGCTGAGAACCGTTTCGGGTCGTGCCCATGTAAGGGCGCCTTCCACGGCGGCATGGTTGTTGGGATTTTCAAAGGTACCGGCAAGGGTGTCAACGGTGGCGAGGGTGTTGCCCGCAAGGCCGTTGCCCGCGCTGACGCTGACCTTGGCGGGAGTGGCCTTTGTTACCGTCACTTCACCGGTCACCGTGCCTATCTCGTAATTCGAGCCGGCCAAAGCGGTGGCTGTGATGGCATAGCTGCCGGCGGCGGCGGTTTCAGCCGCGCCTTCGCTGGAAAGCCCGGCCTTGATGTCGGCCTTGGTCTCACCGGCGACCAGCGGAGTATCCGGGGAAACCTCAAAGTCGCCGTCGGTGAGGGTCAGAGTCTGACCGTACTCCTTTTCGGCGGAAGCGGTCAAATTAACCGTTCTTCTGTTTATCTCGCCTTCGACATGATGGGTGTGGGCGGCCAGAGTGTAGTTGGCGGCGTCCCTGCCGGTGAGAGAATCGGCGGCGACGGTAACGGTAACATTCTTGGCCGTACCGGCGGCGGCATTTTCATAAACCGCTGTCACGGCGGAGGCGGGAATGTTTACCTCATCGCCCTCCACAAGGTTGCCCACGGCAACGGAGCCTCCGAGCAGAGCGTCCGCCGTGCCGTCATAGGTCTTGGGCGCAACGGCTATGCCGCTGTAATCGGGTTCAACGGCCAACGGAAGAATGTTGAGGGTGGTGAACACAAGGCCGGACGCGAACTCGTCGGTGGCCGCGATATAGGCCCGCACACTGTAAGCACCGGCATCGACGGGCTCGTCGGCGACCCAGTCCTCAGTGCCGACGGGGGCGTATTTTACGGTTATCTCACCGTCTCTGTCGGCGGTGAACCTTATCCGCTTGGGCCGTCCGTCATAGACGAACTTCATATCTTCATCGGTGAGCTTATTGAAGTTGGTGGGTGTCTTGTCGGACACTATTATGCTCACGGTATCGCCCGTCACCTTTTCGTAATTGACCTCATCGACGGGAGTGAACACGTAAGCGGCCTGATAATTGCCCTTTTCACTGTATGACTTGTCGGGCTCGGCCCAGGTAAATTCACCATCCACATGATCCTCGGTATATGGGTTTTTGTAGTGGCCGGATATCTTTGACCGCGACAGGGCGACTTCGGTCTTTATACCGTCGGCGTAAGCCTGAACCTTGACGGGGACCGTCTTTTCGACGGTAACGCCCGGGTTGACCTCGCCGTCCAGAGTCACGGAGTAGTTGCTGTTGGCGGTAGCGTCAAGGGTATAGGGATATGCCCCGTCCTTTACCGCCGCGCCGGGAGCGAAGCCCTCGCTGCCAAAGGTTATCTTCAATTCACCGTTGGGAACATTCTTGTCGTTGGTGAAGCTCACATCGGCGGAGGTCTTTGTCTCGCCGTAGAACTTGGTCATGCCAACGGGAGTAACCGTCACGGGCATGGGATCGATATTGGCTGTCAGGGTAAACGCGGCGGCCTTCGGCATCGAGTAGTTGCCGCTGCCGTCTCCCGTGAGGGAGTAGGCGGGCACGGTGACATTGACCGTCTTGTTTTGTCCGGCGTTTACATCGACGAACAGAGCCGTGATCTTTTCGCCGTCAATTGAAACGGTATCGCCCTCCACCTTATTGGTTATGGCTATCTCGCCGCTGAGCGAGACGGTATTGGCGCCGTCGTAGGTTTTATTCGCGGCGGCGAGAGTGCCCTTGTCAAGAGTGACCTCAAGGGGATTGATGACAAGCTTGGCCTCGGTGGAGTGTCCCAAATAATCGGAATTCGGAGCGATAGTGGCCTTTACACGGTAAGCGCCGGCATTGACGGGAGGCTCTTTGCTCCAGTTTTCGGTGCCCTCGGGGGCGTATTCAACGGTTATTTCTCCCTCTCGGTTCGCCTCGACGCTTACCGCCTTGGCCTTGCCGTCATAGGTCTGCTCCGGCAGAGAGACGGTGACGGTGGTAGGCGCCCGGTCACTGACGGTCACGGGAGCGGTACGGGTCACGGTAACGGTCTTTTCGGGAGAATCGGGATCGGGATGCTTAAACACGGTTTCGACCGTAAGGGTCGCCCGACCGGAGTCAAGGCCGGAGACAACGGCGCTTTCGCCGCTTCCCTCAACGGAAACACAATCCTCGTCAACTATCCATTTCGAGCTGACTATCTCGTATTCGCTATCGGATCTTATCAGCTTCACGTCGGTCGTTTCCTGAGGCTTGACGGTGATCTCGGCGGGGTCGACGCTGAAGTCCACCTCATTTTTATACTTTACGGTCTCCCACTTTGTGGAGCCCTCGATGCGGACATATATTTCTCCGGCGGAGGTGGCAAGCGCGTCGGGATCGAGAGCTATTCTCACCCTGCCGTTCATATCGCGGGTTATGTGTACCTCGCGGCATACGGGATCGTCGGGTTCGGCGGCGGTCACACCGCCCTGATCGTTCACACTGTATTTGTAGAAGGCCACAACGTCGCCGACCTTCAGGTTTTCGCCGTCAATATTGACATAGGCGTAGTTGCCGTCGTCGCCGGGAAGGTTGTAAACAACGGTGTCCTTGGGCGCCCGGGTGAGAGTCACGCTTACTCTGGCGGTTCCCGTAACGCTGCTGTAGTTTTCCGATGTGGGCAGGAATACCCAAGTGTAATCCACATCGGGTCTTACGGTTACCTGATTGGGCTGTCTTTCGCCATAAGGCATCCAGCCGAGCTTACCGTCAACGGCAGTTCCGTCCACGCCCACGAAGGTGCCGCTCAGCAAGGCCATATCCAGAGTCTGGCCGGTCTCGACACCGGCGGCCGTAACCCCTGCGGCGGCCTTTGGCTCGGCGGGGGAAATGTTAAGCACGGCGGTGGTGGAGTTTGCGGCATAATCGCCATCCGCGGCAACGTCTATCTTAACGAGGTAGTTGCCCGCATCCACGGGAGCGTCGGCTGTCCATCCGTCCGCACTTGCCGGAGCGGAGGCTCCGCCCTCGAAGGAAGGCTGCTCCTGTCCCCCGTCGTGAGGCGCGGCGTCGGTCTTCTGGTACTGTACGGTAACGGCGCCGCCGGAGTTCGTCGTTGCGGTAACGACCTTTTGCTTGCCGTCGTATACCCGATTTTCGGGGAGCTGTACGGTGATCGACGCGGGCTCCTTGGCCACGCCGGTAACCGTCACGCTGCCCTCACGGGCGGTGTAGTTGTGCCGGTCTTCGGGAATGAACTCCCACTCGTATACATTGGCGCCCTGCTTTATTTCGGTTTCGGGCTGCTTCCAGTGGAGGTCGCCCTTGACCTCGTTCTTGGTGTAGGGGTTCTCAAAGGTGGCGCTCAGCGTAACGGTGGAAAGGGGCTTGCCCTCCTTGCCGTCGGTGACGGCCACGTTATCCCTCACCAGTCCGGGAGTGGTCTGTTTTACGATGACCTTGCCGGCCCCGCCCTGGAAGCCATTTCTCACATAGTTGCTGGTGGGGGCGGTGTCGCCCTTTATTTCGTACTCGCCCACCTCGGCGTCAACGGCGGCGCCGGCGCTGGTGAGCACCATCTTTACGTCCTCCTTGGTTTCGCCTTCGACAAGGTGGCCCACGGATATATCAAAGTCCTCATGGTCAAAAATTATGTATTCGCCATAGAATTTTTCCTTGTCCGGAACGGTAAAGGTCAGGGGCAGAGGAACGATGGTCGCCTCGGCGTGGTGAACCATGTCGTGAGGAATGACATAGTTTGCCGCCTGAGCGCCCTCGAGGGCGTTCTCCGCGTGGAGCGTCAATTCGATGGTCTGCTTGCCGACGTTGGGGTGCAGGAATTCGGCGGTCACATTGGCCCGCTTTATCCTGACGTCGTCCGCGACGCTCTTGCCGTCCACCGTCCTGTAATAACTGTAATATACCTCGACGGGCACACCGGCGATGTTGGCGTTGGTTCTGCCGTTGTATGCCTTCTGCGAAACGGGGGTGGGATTCCACAGGAACTGGGTCAGCTCCCTCTGACGGATGGTCAGATTGGCCACGCCTGTACCCTCGGCATAGCCCCCTTCGCTCTCGATATACGCTATGACGTCATAGCTGCCGGCGTCGATGGGTTCCTCCGTGCTCCAATCTTCCGTGGAGCTGTGGAGCCTGTAGCGCACGGTGATCTCACCCTCACGATCGGCCTGGAAGCGCACGCCGTGGGGCTTTGCGTCATACATGGGATCCAGCTTTTGTCCGGAAACAACCGTGACAAGAGTAGGGGTGCCGCCGGAAACTGTCACCGTCACCTCATCCTCAACGGTCTTGTAGTTTTGTGTGTCCGTGGGGGTAAATATGTAGGGCTCGACAAAGGTGCCCTCCGAGCTCATTTTTTTGTCCCCGTCCTTCCACTTGAAGGTTCCGTGAACGGGCTCGTTCGTATATTTGTTGACAAATTTCGCCGTAATGACGGACTCGGAGAGCTTCTGACCCACGGCTATGCCGGAGGTGCTCTCCGACGCAACCATTGGTTCGGACTGGGTGACGGTGACGACTGGCTTGTCGCTTTCGTCGATCGTCACGCTGTAGCCCGTCACCTGACCGCTGACGGTATAGGGGTAGCTGCCGACCTTGGCGGCGGCCTCGAAGCCGGCGCTGGTGAAGGTCAGGCCGTTGCGGATGAATGAATCGTCAACATCTTCGGCAAGTATCTCGTACTTTACGTCCGTGGAGGTACGGGTCTCGCCGTATTCCTTGGTAAGGCTCTCCGGCTTCACGGTTATGCCCTTGGAATTTACGGTGAGCTTTAAGTTAATTTTGCGTATAATGCGGAATGAGTTATAGTAAAACTGCATTACACCGGTATGCACACCCGCGGTAAGACCGGTTTTTGCCGCGATTTGGCCATTTACGGTCTCGCCGGGCTCGATGGGGTTCTTATCCAGCTTAAGGCTGCCGACGGCACAGTTGAAACTGCCGTACATGGTCAGCTTCTGATTGCCGGTGTTCTTAAACTCAATATTGACGGGCTTGACATCCTCCGCCGTATAGCCCATAACGGCGTCGCCCAGATCGATGCTGGCGGAAAGGCTTCCGTCGGCGTCGCTGACAAAGATGCTCTCACCTTTGTGTTCGCCGTCGGCGTAGACTATATCGTAGTCATATCTGGGGAGCTCGCTGACAACGGCTGTCAGCTTCGGTATGCTGCCGTCCGCGCCGAGGGCGGGGACTCTGGTGACGGTTTTACCCTCCGCGTCCTTCCAGCCTCTGATGCCATTATTGGGATCGTTAGAGACAATCTTGGGGAGGCCCAGCATATCAAGGGAGTCGTTCTCGAAGGCATAGATGGGGTTGGCGACCTCGGTCTCGAACTTGCCGTCCTTTGGATCAACGGTCAGCTCAACGGCGGACATCTTCTTTTCCAGGGAATTGGTGGGTTCCTGATCTGCGGCGAGGCCGCCGTCCTCATCCCTTTGGGGATTGGCGTACCAGTTTACTTTATAGCTGCCGGTCTCGACCGAAGACATTTCCCAGCAGAAATAGTTGTCTCCGCCGTCTTTTATTCTTGACGGGTAGGATCTTTCGCCATTCGGGGCGATCACCTCGATAACTCCGTCGGAGTCATAGGGAAGCCTGCCCCAGGTTCCGACGTTCCAAAAGCTGACCCACATAACATTGTTCCGCTTTACGGGGCAGCCCGACGAACTTACAGAGCCATTGGCCTTGTAGTTCAGCGACGTGACAGTCACGGCCGACGCCATAAGCTCGGCGTCCTCGGCCATAACCGTCGCCGGGAATACGGCGCAGATCATGGTCAGCGCCACAAGTGCCGCTAAAATTCTCTTTTTCATGTCAATTCTCCTTATTGTGTTATTTTTCGGCCACGGGCCGGCGCAACATGAATTTCGGTTTATGCCGACACAAGTATATCATAAAGTCGGCAAATATGCAAGCCATAAATCGAAATTTATGAAAATTTTTTCACGAAAAACGACGGCGCGAGGTATCGCCGTCGTTTTTCAACAAAATATTCTATTCACGGTTCATCGTCCGCAGCCGCTCGAGCACCCGCGCGAAGTCACGGGGCAGCGGGGCGGAAAAGCTCATCCGTTCACCGGTGGAGGGGTGGATAAAGCCTATTTCTCCGGCGTGGAGAAGCTGGCCTTCCAGATTGAACTCCTCGTTTTTGACCCCGTAGGTTTTGTCCCCAACTATGGGGTGGCCGATGTGGCGCATATGGACTCTTATCTGATGGGTGCGGCCGGTGCGGAGCTTGCAGCGCACAAGGGTGTATCTGCCGAAGCGCTCAACCACCTCAAAATCCGTCACCGCGTCCCTGCCGTCCGCCGTCACGGCCATTTTTTTACGGTCGGCGGAGCTTCGGCCGATGGGGGCGTCCACCGTGCCGGCTTCCTCCTTTATATTGCCGTGGACAAGGGCGTAATAGGTTCGACTCAGGCTGCGGTCCTTGAGCTGCTCCGACAGTGAAAGGTGGGCGGCGTTGTTTTTTGCCACGGCCAAAAGGCCGGTAGTGTCCTTGTCTATCCGGTGGACTATGCCGGGCCGCAGCACCCCGCCTATGGCGGAAAGGCTGCCGCCGCAGCGGTACATGACGGCGTTCACAAGAGTGCCGTCCTCGTTGCCGGCGGCGGGGTGGACCACCATGCCCCGGGGCTTGTTGACGATGAGGACGTCGCCGTCCTCGTAGACCACGTCGAGGGGTATGTCCTGGGGGACGGCCTCGGCCTCCCTCACCTCGGGAAGCTCGATTTCAATAACGTCGCCGAGCTTCAGCTTTGCCGAGGCCTTGGCCGGGGAGCCGTTAATCCTCACAAGTCCGCCGTCAAAGAGCTTTTTCGCGTAGCTGCGCGTCAGATCGGCGTCCTCGCTGACAAACACGTCACTGCGGGCAGCCCGTGTCGCCGTCAAAGTCAAAGTCCGCCTCATCCTTAACCCCCCTTATCAGCACCCGAAGAGCCAGCATTATTGCCCCGACGGTTATGGCGCTGTCGGCGATGTTGAACACCGGAAAGCGCATGAAGGTCAGCTCGATCATATCCCGAACGTAGCCCAGAGCCGCCCTGTCGATGAGGTTGCCCAGTCCGCCGGCCACTATGAGGGTAAGTGACCAAAGGAGCCACTTGCTGCGGGGCTTGTAACGTACTACATAGAAAACTATGGCCGCGAACACCAGCACCGACACGGCTATGAGCAGCCACTTGCGCCCCTGAAAGATGCCGAAGGCCGCCCCCTCGTTCCGCACGAAGGTTATGTCGACGAAATTGGGTATAAGGGTGAAGCCCTCGCCCACGGCGAAGCTCTTCACCGTCAAAACTTTTGTTATCTGGTCGGCGGCGATTATGAGTATTAAGGGGATAAGATATAGGAACATAACGAGCCCTCCCTTTTTTGTACATATATTCCGTGAGGAGTTAGGAAGCTCCTAACTCCTCACTTTTAATTATCATTACTGTATTACCTCGGCGCAGCGTTTGCACAGAGTGGGGTGGTCGTGGTCGCAGCCCACGTCGGGAGTTATCATCCAGCAGCGCTCGCACTTCTCGCCCCGGGCGGGACTTACCTTCACGGTGATGCCGGGCTCGTTCTCGCCCTTGACGCCCTCACCCTCGCCCTCGGTGACAACCGCCTCGGAAACGATGAGCACCGTGGCAAGGTCGGGTATCTCGTTAAGGAATTTATAGGGCTCGCCGGAGGCGAATATCTCCACCTTCGCGTCAAGGGATTTGCCTATCACCTTTTCCTGACGGGCCAGCTCAAGAGCCTTGCTGACGTCGCTCTTTACGGCGAGGACGCGCTCCCACTTGTCCTCAAGCTCTTTGTCCTCCCACGCGGCCTCAACCTTGGGCATGGAATTGAAGATGGCGCCCTCGGGACGGTCGGTAGAACGGTGGGGCATATAGCTCCATATCTCGTCGGCGGTGAAGCAGAGTATGGGGGCGATGAGCCGCACGATGGCGTCCAGAATGGTGAACATACAGGTCTGGGCGGCCCGGCGCTCCCTGCTGTCCTTCTTTGAGGTGTAGAGCCTGTCTTTTATAACGTCAAGATAGAAGTTGCTCATGTCCACAACGCAGAAGTTGTGGATAGTGTGGTATATCATGTGGAACTCGTAGCTTCGGTAGGCCTCCAGCACCCGTCCCACAATGTCGTTAAGGCGGGTCAGGCTCCAGCGATCCATCTCGCACATTTCCTCAAAGGGAACGCAGTCGGTGTCGGGGTTGAAGTCGTGGATATTGCCCATGATGTAGCGGGCGGTGTTGCGTATCTTGCGGTAGGCCTCGCTGAGCTGCTTGAGTATCTCCTCGGAGATGCGCATATCGGTCTTGTAATCGGCGCTTACCACCCACAGACGGAGCACGTCGGCGCCGTACTGGTTGATTATCACCTCGGGACTGGTGCCGTTGCCCTTGCTCTTGCTGAATTTGTCGCCGTTCTGGTCGACTATCATGCCGTGGGTGATTACCATCTTATAGGGGGCCACGCCCTTGGCGGCGATGGAGGTCAGCAGCGACGACTGGAACCAGCCGCGGTACTGGTCGTTGCCCTCGAGATACAGGTCGGCGGGGAAACGGAGGCTCTTTTTGACCTCCAGCACGCCGCTGTGGGAGCTGCCGCTGTCGAACCACACGTCCATGATGTCCTTCTCCTTGGTGAACTCGGTGCAGCCGCACTCGCACTTGGTACCTGCGGGAAGAATGTCCTTGGCATCGGTCTCGTACCAGGCGTTGCTGCCGCCGTGCTCACGGAAAAGCTTTGCGGTGGCGGCGATGGTGTCCTCGTTGAGCAGCTCCTTGCCGCAGTCCTTGCAGTAGAAGATGGGCAGGGGTACGCCCCATGTCCTCTGGCGAGAAATGCACCAGTCGCTGCGATCCATTACCATGCCGGTGATGCGGTCCTCGCCCCACTTGGGCAGCCACTGTACGCCCTTGATGGCCTCCACGGCCTTGTCCTTGATGGCGTCTACGGAGGCGAACCACTGCTCGGTGGCACGGAAAACGATGGGCTCGTGGCAGCGCCAGCAGTGGGGGTACTGGTGAATGATAGGCTCGACGGCAAAGAGAGCGTTAAGCTCCTTAAGCTTTTCGAGTATTTTTGCGTTGGATTTTTCGTAGTAAAGTCCGGCGAACTCCCCGGCCAGCTCGTTGAGATAGCCCTTATCGTCCACGGGGACGATGATGGGGATGTCCTTGTACTTTTGGCAGACCACATAGTCCTCCACGCCGTGGCCGGGAGCGGTGTGTACGCAGCCGGTACCGGCGTCCAGCGTCACATGGTCGCCCACGATGACGAGGCTTTCACGGTCGATGAAGGGGTGCTGAACGGTCATATACTCCATTTCGCCGCCCTTGAATTTGGCGATTGTTTCATACTCGGTTATTTTACCGGCGGCCATGGCGGAGTCCACCAGCTCCGTGGCTACGACGTAAACCTCGCCGTTGGCCTTTACCAGACTGTACTCGAAGTCGGGGTTCAGCGAAATCGCCACGTTGCCGGGCAGAGTCCATGTGGTGGTTGTCCAGATAACGAAATAGATGTTTTCCAGAGGCTCGCCCACGTTGGCGAACAGACCTTTGTCGTCCTTAACTCTGAACTTTACGTAGATGGAGTCGGTCTTGTCCTCCTGATACTCTATCTCCGCCTCGGCAAGGGCGGTCTCGCAGTCGGGGCACCAGTAAATGGGCTTGAGACCCTTATAGATGTAGCCCTTTTTCGCCATCTCGCCGAAGATCTCGATCTGCTTGGCCTCGAACTCGGGGTCGAGGGTAACGTATATGTCGTCCCAGTCGCCCAGCACGCCCAGACGCTGTATCTGCTTCTTCTGATTTTCCACATAGCTCAGGGCGAAGTCCTTGCACACGTTGCGGAACTCCGTGACATTGGTCTTGTGGCGGTCGATGCCCAGCTTCTTTATGGCCTGACGCTCGATGGGCAGGCCGTGAGTGTCCCAGCCGTGAATGTAGGGGGCCTTGAAGCCGTCCATATTCTTAAAGCGGGTGATTATATCCTTCAGGGTCTTGTTGAGGGTGTGACCCATGTGCATATCGCCGTTGGCGTAGGGCGGGCCGTCGTGGAGTATAAAGAGGGGCTTGCCCTCGTTGGCCTCCATCAGCTTGCCGTAGAGATCCTCGTCCAGCCACTTTTTGAGAGTCTCGGGCTCCCGCTTGGGCAGACCGGCCCGCATGGGGAATTCGGTCACGGGCAGATTGAGAGTTCCAGAGTAATCCATTTTATATCTTCCTTTCACTTACGCATACTTTTTCAGCGTAACAAATATTCTGTCTTTTTTGCTGAGACCGCCCATTTCCACGGCGGCCTTGCCGAAGCCCCGGACGGTTATAACATCGCCGTCGGACACCTTACGGTCGGTCTGCTGTACGGGGGAGCCGTTGACATAGACGCGTCCGGCCTTTATCAGGTCGCAGGCGGCGGATCGGCCCTTGCCGGTCATGAGGGCGGTAACGCTGTCCAGCCGGGGAGTTGCCACGGTGCCCCGTATTTCCTTAAATTCCCGAGGGCCAAGGTCAAGGGACGCGGGGTCGGCGGCCTCGATTTGAACTACGCTCCGGCCCACCTCGCCGAGGGTGTTCACTATATAGTCCGCGATGTCGGAAGCGGCGAACACCACCGCTCCCTCGGGAGAAACAACGATGTCGCCTATCTTGTGGCGGTCAAGGCCGAGGGCCATGAGAGCACCCAGATAGTCCCTATGGGTCAGGGCGTCCAGCCGTTTTCCGCCGATCTTCAGCGGAGTTATGGGAAAGTCCTCCCCCTCGGCGTTAAAGCCGGGCATTTTACGCTCGGCGTCGGGATAACCGCCGAATTCCGCAATTTCGCAGTCCGGCAGATAACGGCTCCGTTCACGGAAAAGGGTCAGCCCGTCCATGGACAAAAAATCGCCGAAGGCGGCTCCGCCAAATTTCGCGGCCTTCGCCGCCCGGTCGTAAAGCTTGGCAAAGAGGGTCTTTTCGGGCTCCTCAAGACCGCCGAGGAACCGGCTCTTGTCACTTAATCCCACGGGAACAGCCTTCCGCTTTCAAGCTCACTCTTGACGGCGGGAGTCACGTCCACGTTGGAGGGAGTGAGCAGGAGAATTCCGGCGCTGACCTTTTGAAGGTTGCCCCGGCGGGCGTAGGCTGCTCCGCTGAAGAAGTCGATGGTGCGGCGGGCCTGATCCCTCTCCATATCTTCAATGTTGATAATTACGGGCTTGTTGTTGTTAAAGTTGTCCACCACCTGACGGCAGGTGTCGTCAAAGGCGTTAAGCTTCAGCACCACGACCTTAAGCTGTGTGGTGGCGGCAAAATTGACAACCTTCGGCTGACTGACCGCCCCGCCGCTTCTGCGGCTTGCGGGAGCGGGCTGGGCCTTTCTCACGGGAGCGGGCTCCTCCTCGGAAAAGTTCACTTCCTCAAAATCGTCCTCATCAGATGCGTCGCCGAAAACCATGTCGGCCATGCGGTTAAAGAAATTCTTTTTCATCTCTTTAAGCCCTTCCTTTCGTTTATATGTGAATTTAATTGTTTTCTTTATTGTTTTCTTTATCGTTTTCTTTATTGTTTTCTTTGAAAATGGCGCTTCCTATCCTCACGTGAGTGGCGCCCTCGGCCACGGCGATCTCAAAATCGCCGCTCATGCCCATGGACAGAATGTCCGCGCCGGGTATGCCATCGAAAAGCTCCCTCGCCCGTCGGAATATGGGCCGGCAGAGCTCCTTGTCCTCATAATTCGGGGCCATCGCCATCAGGCCGCGCAGACGAACCGACGGATAATCCCCCAACTTATTTATTATATAACTAAATTCATCATTTGTCAAACCAAATTTGCTTTCCTCGCCGGAAATGTTCAGTTCGAGCAAAATTTCCTGAACAATATTCAGTTTTTTCGCCTGACGGTCTATTTCCTCCAGCAGCCTCAGGCTGTCCACCGAGTGTATCAGCTCGGCCCGTCCCACGGCGTACTTGACCTTGTTGGTCTGGAGATGGCCGATTATGTGCCAGCGGGCGCCGGGCAGCAGGTCAAACTTGGCGTTCATCTCCTGCACCCGGTTTTCCGCCAG